>CALAEG010000107.1 GCA_937890965.1 uncultured Caulobacteraceae bacterium
TTCCTGGAAGTCGATCGGATTGTCGGCATGCACGCCGCCATTGATGATGTTCATCTGCGGCACCGGCAAGAGCCGCGCGCCGACGCCGCCGACGTATTTGTAGAGCGGCAGCGAGGCCGAGATCGCCGCGGCCTTGGCCACCGCCAGCGAGACGCCGAGAATGGCGTTGGCCCCCAGCCGGCCCTTGTTTGGCGTGCCATCCAGCGCGATCAGGATGTCGTCGATGCGCCGCTGATCCCCGGCGTCGAAGCCGGAGAGCGCGTCGAACATCTCGCCGTTGACCGCATCGACCGCCTGGCGAACGCCCTTGCCGCCAAAGCGTTTGGCGTCGCCGTCGCGCTTTTCCACCGCCTCGTGGGCGCCCGTGGAGGCGCCCGAGGGCACGGCGGCGCGGCCGAAGGAGCCGTCCTCCAGCGTCACATCCACCTCGACCGTCGGGTTGCCGCGGCTGTCGAGAATCTCGCGAGCGTTGATGTCGACGATTTCAGTCACGGGCTTTCCTCAGGTTTGCGGCGGCGCCCGGGTGTTAGCCCAGCGGCGGCCTCAAAGGAAAGCCCGGGTCGGCCCTAAGTTGGGCCTAGTCTTCCTTGGGGGTCAGAACCTGGCGGCCTTTGTACATGCCGGTCTTCAGGTCGATGTGGTGCGGACGGCGCAGCTCGCCCGTCTCCTTGTCTTCGATGTAGCTGTTGGGCTTCAGCGCGTGGTGTGAGCGGCGCATGCCGGCGCGCGAGGGAGAGACTTTGCGTTTGGGGACGGCCATGGGAAGGGCTTCTCGGAAGGCGTGAACGGGTTTGCTGCGGCCGGGCCGCTCGCGTGAGCGGGGGTCTATGCCTGAATCCGGGCGCGGATTCAAGGAAGGCGGTCGAGCGCGCCCTGGCGGCCTTGCAGGAAGCGCCTGAGCGCCGGGTCGGTCTCCAGGCCGATGGCGCGGTCGTAGGCGGCGTGGGCGGCGGATGCATCGCCGGTGCGAGCCAGGAGTTCGGCGCGGGCGGCCCAGTAGGGCTGGTAGGCGTCCAGGCGGGTGGCGTCGCACGACCCATCGAGGGTGGTCAGGCCGGCGGCCGCGCCTTGCGCCTCGCCGATGGCCACGGCGCGGTTGATGGCCACCACGACCGAGCCGGTGAGCGCGTACAGGGCCTCGTAAAGTTCGGCGATGGCCGGCCAGTCGGTGTGGCCGGTACGGCGGCGATTCGCATGCGCCGACTGGATGGCGGCCTCGATCTGGAAGCGGCCGGGGCGGCGCCAGGCCGCGGCCTTGAGCATCAAGGCCTCCGCCTCGGCGATCAGGCCGGCGTTCCAGGCGCTGGTGTCCTGTTCCGACAGTGGAATGAAGTCGCCATCCACTGAGCGTCGCGCGCCGCGCCTAGCCTCCGCATAGAGCATCAGGGCGGCGAGGCCGGCGGTTTCCGGCTCGTCGGGCACGACGGCGGTGAGCAGGCGGGCCAGCCAGATCGCCTCCTCGGTCAGGCCGCGCGACTTGGGATCGACGCCCGCCGGATCGGCCCAGCCTTGGGTGAAGACGGCATAGACCGCGTCCAGTACGGCATCGAGCCTGGCCGGTAGTTCGGCCGGCTCCGGCACGGCGAAGGGGATGCCGGCGTCGCGGATCTTGCGTTTCGCCCGCACCAGCCGCTGGCCCATGCTGGTCGGCGAGACCAGGAAGGCCGAGGCGATGGCCGCGGCGTCGAAGCCGAGGATGGTCTGCAGGATCAGCGGCGCCCGGGCCCCGGCATCGATGGCCGGGTGGGCGCAGGCGAAGATCAGCCGCAGGCGATCGTCGCCGTGAAGGCCGTCCTTCGCAGCTTCCGCCTCAAGCTCCTCGATCCGCATGGTGATCTCGCGCTCGGCGTTGGAACGGGTGCGGGCCCGCCTGCCCGCATCGATGGCGCGCCGCCGGGCCGCCGCCAGCAGCCAGGCCTCGGGGACGCGAGGAACGCCCGTCCGGGGCCAGGTTTCCAGCGCGCTGGCGAAGGCTTCGGCGAGCGCGTCCTCGGCGGCGGCGACATCGCGGGTCTGGGTGGCCAGCCAGGCGACCAGCTTGCCGTAGCTGCGGCGGGCGGCGGCCTCGGCCGCCCTGCCCGCCTCAGCCCCGCTCACCCGCGACCCCGCCACGCGCTAGTAGATCGGCCGGACTTCCATCGTCCCGCTCGAGGCCCCCGGGCAGCGCGCCGCCCAGCTCAGCGCCGCGTCCAGGTCGGCGACGTCGACGATGTAATAACCGCCGAGCTGTTCCTTGGTCTCCGCATAGGGGCCGTCGAGCACCTGGGTCTTGCCGTCGACCACCTTGACCGTGGTGGCCGCGTTAGTTCCGTGCAGTCGGTCGCCGGCCTTGAACACGCCGGCGGATTGCATGGCCTGGGTATAGGACTGATAGGCGGCCATCATCTGCCCCATATCCTCGGGCCTGGCCTTGGCCATGGCGGATTCGTCGCCGTAGATCATCAACAGATATTGCATGAGGGTCTCCATGAAGCGTGCGGCGTGCCTGTCGACGCCGACCCCATGACGTTCGGGGTCAGGCGATTTCGACAGGGTGCTCATCACATGGCCAGGCGCGAGGCCTTGACCAGCTTTTTCGGCGCGACCTTGGTCCAGGCCATCCATAGCAGGCTGCGCACCAGCGCCTCGTCGGCCTGCTCGTAACGCACGAAGGTCGAGCCCTTGCGGCCCCAATAGCCGGGCACGGGTTCGACGACGCCCGGGTGGGCTTCGGCCAGATTGTGCTGATCCTCGGCGTCCAGCTTGACCATCATGCGCGGCTGGTCGAGCTGGATGGTGCAGAGGATCTTCCCGCCGACGCGGAACGAGGCCATGCCATGGTGATCGGCTTCCTCGGTCTCCGGCAGCTCGAGCGCCAGGCGGCGGATGTCGGGCGGCGCCAGCATGCTCACACCAGCCGGCTCTTGTGCTTGGCGGCGGCGATGAAGCTGGCATAGAGCGGGTGCGGCGCGAAGGGGCGGCTCTTCAGTTCCGGGTGGAACTGGACGCCGACGAACCAGGGATGGTCCTCGCGCTCCATGGTCTCGGGCAGGACGCCATCCGGCGACAGGCCGGCGAACTTCAGGCCGACCCCCTCCAGCGTCTCGCGATAGCCGATATTGACCTCATAGCGGTGCCGGTGCCGCTCGGAGATCGATTCCGAGCCATAGATGCCGGCGATCATCGATCCGGCCCTGAGGATCGCCTCATAGGCGCCCAGCCGCATGGTGCCGCCGAGATCGTCGCCCTCCTGGCGCAGGACGCGCTCATTGCCTTGCGTCCATTCGGTCATCAGGCCGACGACGGGCTCGGTGGTCGGGCCGAATTCGCTGGAGGAGGCGCAAGCGATGCCGGCCAGGTTCCGCGCCGCCTCGATCACCGCCATCTGCATGCCGAAACAGACGCCGAAATAGGGCACGTCGTGCTCGCGGGCGAACTTGACCGCGCGCAGCATGCCGTCGGAGCCGCGCTCGCCGAAGGCGCCCGGCACCAGCACCCCGTCGGCGTTCTCCAGCCGCTCGACGGCGGATTCCGGGTCGGCCTCCAGTTCCTCGGACTCGACCCAGTCGATGTTCACCCCGACATTGTTGGCGACGCCGCCGTGCACCAGGGCCTCGATATAGGACTTATAGGCGTCCTTCAGGACGGTGTATTTGCCGACGATGGCGATGGTCACGTCGCCATCCGGATGGGTCAGCGTCTCGGTGATCGCCTCCCAGCGCGACAGGTCCGGCGCCGGTGCATCGCCAAGCCCGAAGACCGACAGCACCTCGGCGTCCAGACCCTGGTGGTGATAGTCCAGCGGCACGGCATAGATGGTCTTGGCGTCCAGCGCCTGGATGACCGCGCTTTCGCGGACGTTGCAGAAGAGCGCGATCTTGCGCTTGTCGCCGGGCGGAATCGGCTGTTCGCAGCGGCAGAGCAGCACGTCGGGCTGTATGCCGATCGAGCGCAGCTCCTTGACCGAGTGCTGGGTGGGCTTGGTCTTCATCTCGCCGGCGGTCTTGATGAACGGCAGGAGCGTCAGGTGGACGAAACAGGCGTGGCCGCGCGGCAGCTCCTGGCCCAGCTGGCGGATGGCCTCGAAGAAGGGCAGGCCCTCGATGTCGCCAACCGTGCCGCCGATCTCGACCAGCACGAAGTCCGGCTCGCGGCCGTCCTCGCCGCGCGCGTCGGAGAGGATGAAGCGCTTGATCTCGTCGGTGACGTGCGGGATCACCTGGACGGTGGCGCCGAGATAGTCGCCGCGCCGCTCCTTTTCCAGGATGGTCTTATAGACCCGGCCGGTGGTGATGTTGTCGGCCTTGGTGGCCGAGACGCCAGTGAAGCGCTCATAGTGGCCGAGGTCGAGGTCGGTCTCAGCCCCGTCGTCGGTCACATAGACCTCGCCGTGCTGATAGGGGCTCATCGTGCCCGGATCGACGTTCAGATAGGGGTCGAGCTTGCGTAAGCGGACGGTATAGCCGCGCGCCTGCAACAACGCGCCCAAGGCGGCTGACGCGAGACCCTTGCCAAGTGAGGAGACCACGCCGCCGGTGATGAAGATGTACCGGGCCATGGGCGGTCAGGTTAGCGCTGATTCGCGGGCTGCGCCCCGCCTCATCGACGGGGGCGCGGCGACTATGCACAGCTTCTACTGGCCGGAGGCAGTGTTGCCGGCCCCGCTAGGCGCAGGCGTCGGCGCTGGCGCGGCCGGAACGGTCAGCGGCGCGGGCGTCACTGCTGGCGGCGCGGCCGAGGCGGCGGCCGGCTTGGGCGCGGCTGCGGCGGGCTTAGGCGTCTTGGCGGGCTTGGCCGGAGGGGCAGAGGACGCGGCGGCCTTGACGGCGACGGCGGGCGCCGCGGGCTTGGGCGCCGTGGCCACGGCCGGGTGCGCCACCGGGGCCGCGAGCGGCGCCTGCGGGCTGCCAAGCAGGTTGAGCGAATTGCCTTGCGGCTGCGTCGCGCCAAAGGGCGCGGGGCCAGTTGGCCCGAACGGCGCTGCCGGATTGCTCAGCGGCCCGCCCGGCAGGCCCGGCGCGCCGGAAAGCGGCTTTTCGGACGAGGTGGCGCCGAGCGCGTTCAGTTTCAGCTTGTCGACCAGCGAACCCGCGCCGCGGCTGTGGCCGCTGATCAGCGTCATGGCCAGGCACAGCGCGAAGAAGACCGCGGCCAGGATCTGAGTGGTGCGGGTGAGCAGATCGCCCGTGCCGCGCGCGGTCATGAAGGCGCCGGGGCCGCCGCCGCTCATGCCCAGCGCGCCGCCCTCCGAGCGCTGCAGCAGGATGACGCCGATAAGCGACAGGCAGACCACGATCAGGATCGCCAACAGAATGTCGAGCAGCATTGTGGAGCAAACTCTTAGGTAAACGCGTTTTGGCCGCCTGGCCGGACAGCCGGCCCCTCTATCACCTCGACGTCTGGGGCGCTAGGGACGGGCCGCTGCCGGGTATGTGAGGCCGCCGCGATGATTCTCAAGACCGAACGGTTGAACTTGCGGCCGCTGGAGGCCGAGGACGCCGCGGCCATACACCTGATGATGAGCGATGCCGAGGTCATGGCCTTCTGGGATTCCGAAGTCATCGACGATCCGGCCCTGACGATCGACATCGTCGAGCGCCAGCTGGGCGAGGCGGCGCGGGACGAGGCCCGCTACTGGACCATGCAGCTGGCGGCCGACGGCGGCTTCCTCGGCCTCTGCGACCTCTCCGAGATCGACCGGCGCCACAGCCGCGCCGATGTCGGCTTCATGGTCGCCCGGCGCTATTGGGGCGGCGGCTATACGTTCGAGGCCATGCATGCGGTGATCGGTCACGCCGCCCAGGGCCTGCGGCTGAAGCGGCTGCAGGCGCGCACCCACCTGGGCAATGTCCGCTCCATGCGCCTGCTCGATCGGCTGGGCTTCAAGCGCGAGGGCCTGTTGCGCGGCTATGTCGAACGCGACGGCGAACGCCGCGACTGCGTGCTGTTCGGCCTGCTGCTGTAGGGTTAAAACCCCGCCTGACGGGGGTAGATCGATGATCGAGACGCAGGGGCTGACCCACATCAATCTGCTGGTCACCGATATCGGCCGGGCCAAGACCTTTTATGAGACGGTGTTTGGCTTTGAGGTGATGTTCTGGGACGGACCTGGTCTGGTGTTCCTGAAACCGCCAGGCACCAACGACACCATCACCCTGCAGGAAAAGCCCGATGCCGCCGGGGTGACCGGCAATATCGACCATTTCGGCTTTCGCCTGGCCGACAAGAGCCAGCTCGACCGGGCGATCGAGGAGGTGGTCAAGGCCGGCGGCGCCCTAGTCGAGCGCGGCGAGCATGAGCCGGGACGGGCCTATGCCTATGTGGCCGATCCGGACGGGCACGTCATCGAGTTCTGAACGGCGGCGAATCAGGCGCGACGAAGGGCCGCCAGCGCCCGCGCCGTCTCCAGGAAGCGCGCCAGCTCTTCGCTGTCGTTGGCCCCGCGCCAGACGGCGTGAAAGGCGATCGGCTCGACCGGCGCGCCGATGGGCCGGTAGTTGACGCCCGGATGGAAGACGCCGAGCGCCGACTCGATAGTGACCGCCAGGCCAAAGCCCAGGCTGACCAGATCGATCACCGTGGCGCGCTCGACAGGAACGGCGAGCACCGCCGGTGCACCGCCGATCGCATGCTCGAGCAGCTGCATATGCGTCTCGCGCTCGGCCAGATCGCCGGCGACCAGGAAGGTTTCCGCCCTGAGCGCCGTCGACTTCACCTCGCTGTCGCGCGACAGCCAGTAGCCGTCGGGCATGAGCACCATGAGCTGCTCGCGCCAGAGTTCCTCCGATTCGAGGCTGGCCCAGTCGTGCGGCCCATAGACGAAGCCAACATCGATCTCGCCGCGGCTGGCGGCCTTCATGACCTCCTGCGGGGTTCCGTCCAGGAAGGAAAGGGCCGGCGCGTCGCGTTCGACCCGGACGTGGCGAATCAGCTCGCGCAGGAAGCCGCGGCTGAGCGACGAACACAGGCCGATGCGCAGCAAGGGCCCCGCGGTCTCGGGCATCGGAAACGGGTCGGACATCGAACGATAGCTGAGCGCCGCACCGGCTGGCCTCGGGCCGCGCGCATACGCTTCGCCGTCGGCCGCAAAGGACTCGGCGGATCGTAAACTTGAGGTCGACATCGAACACCACGATGACGCGCCACTGCCCCCGGCGCTCGGGCGCAAGACTGTGCCAAGCGGGCATAAAGGCTCCATATGTATCGCAGCCCTCCGCCTAAGCGGTGGATAAAGCGCCGAGGTCAGCGGCTGGCGGCCTAGGCGCGGATGATCGCCAGAAAATCGGCGGCCCTCAGCGACGCGCCGCCAACGAGCGCGCCGCCAACTTCCGCGAGCTTCAGGATCTCCGCGGCGTTGTCCGGCTTGACCGAGCCGCCGTAGAGGATCGGCGCGGTGCGGCCGGCGGACCCGGCGCATTCGACCAAGGCCTCGCGCAGGGCCGCGTGCGCCGCGACAATCTCATCCGAGGTCGGAGTCGAGCCCGCGCCTATGGCCCAGATCGGTTCATAGGCGAGGGCGAAGCTCCCCTCCGCCATGCCGGCGGGAATCGAGCCGGCCACCTGGCGGCAGATCACCTCCAGGGCTTGGCCGGCGTCGCGTTGCGCGCGGGTCTCGCCGACGCAGACGATGGGCTCGAGGCCGGCGCGGGTCGCGGCGCTGGCCTTGGCCGCGACCATGGCGTCGGTCTCCCCATGACCGGCGCGGCGTTCGGAATGGCCGACTATGACCAGGCGCGCGCCGGCGTCGGCCAGCATCTCGGCGCTGATGTCGCCAGTGAAGGCGCCCGAGGGCTCGGCGTGACAATCTTGGCCGCCCAGGGCGACGGCTGAACCGGCCAGGGCCTCGGCCATGCGGGCGAGCAGGGTCGCCGGCGGACAGATCGCCACCCGCGCACGGGCCGGCGTCTCGGCCAGGCTGTCCGCCACCGCGCGCGCCTCGGCCAGGTCCTTGCCAAGACCGTTCATCTTCCAGTTGCCGGCGATCAGCGGCGCGGTCATGGGCTGCCCTTGAAAAAGCCTGATCCCGCTCGCCTAGGTCACGTCGCAGCCCAAGTCCATCGGCGCGCGGCGCTTGCTCCCGCCCGAGCCGCTCCACTATACCGCTTGTCCGCGACCGTCCGGGCGCGAACAGAGATCAGGAAACCCCCTCAATGCTCGCCGCCATTCGCGCCTTCGCGAAGTCCTGGGTCGCCCAGGTGCTGATCGGCCTTCTGGTGGTGAGCTTCAGCGTCTGGGGCATCCGCGACGTGCTACACCCCAGGTTCAGCGACGCCGTGGTCACCGCCGGCGCGCACGAGACCTCGCCGAACGAGTTCAAGCGGATGTTCGATGGCATGCGCGAGCAGGCCGGCCAGCAAGCCGGCCAGGACATGAGCATCTCCGACGCCGTGGCCGCCGGCCTAGACCAGCGCGCCCTGACCGAGGTCGAGGCGGCGGACGCCTTCGCCGAATACCTGCGCCGCATCGGCCTGGCGCCCGCGCCGGCCCTGATCCTGAACCAGCTGCGCCAGCAGCCCGGCTTCTTCAACGCGCTCGGCCAGTTCGACAAGGAAACCTACGAGCAGAAACTGAACTCGGTCGGGCTGACGCCCAAACAATATGAAAGCCTGATGGCCGACGACGTGGCCCAGAACCACCTGGCCGCCGCTCTGGCGGCGGGCCTGAAGACCCCGGACATCTATGGGGCGGTGATCGCCAGCTACGAGCTGGAAAGCCGCAATGTCAGCTATCTGCTGCTCAATCCGAAAAGCGTGCCCCAGCCGGCGGCGCCCACCGACGCGCAATTGCAGACCCTGATCACCCAGAACGCCGCGGCCCTGACCCGACCGGAGGTCCGCACCGTCAGCCTGGTGCGCTTCAGCGCCAAGGCGATCGCGCCCTCCATGCCGGTGGACGAGGCGGCGGTGCAGAAGCTCTACGCCTTCCGCAAGGACAGCCTGTCGCAGCCGGAAAAGCGTTCCCTGATCGAGTTTTCGACCCGGGACGCCGCCAAGGCCGCCTCCATCGTCGCGGCCCTGAAGGCGGGGCAGGACCCGGATGCCGTCGGCAAGAGTTCCGGCGTTACGCCCATCACCATGGCCGACAAGCTCCAGGGCGGCATTGTCGATCCCGCCGTCGCCAGCGCAGCCTTCTCCGCCCAGGCCGGCCAGGTGCTCGGCCCGATCACCAGCGGCCTGGCCGGCTATGCGGTGATCAAGCTCGTCAAGATCACCCCGGCCGCCGTGCCGACGCTCGAGTCGCTGCGCCCGCAGCTGGAGGCCGACGTGAAGACCGACGCGGCGATCCAGAAGGTGTTCGATGGGGTGAAGAAATACGGCGACGTCCACGACAGCGGCGCCAGCCTGACCGCCGCCGCCCGCGCCGCCGGGGTGACGCCGGTGATCCTCGGCCCGATCACCGCCCAGGGGGTGGGCATGAACGGCCAGCCGACGCCGGGCGTCACGCCGAAGGTCCTCAAGGAAGCCTTCTCCCTGCCGCAGGGTGGCGAAAGCGAGATGGAGGACGAAGGCAATGGCGAATATTTCGCCCTCCGCGTCGAGAAGATCGCTCCGCCGACCCTGCCCTCCCTGGCCGAGATCAAGCCGCAGCTGACTCAGGTCTATATGCAGCAGGCGCTCGCCAAGGCCATGGCCGACAAGGCCGATGCGCTGGTCCAGGCCATCCAGAAGGGCCAGAGCTTCGAGGCCGCCGCCGCTTCGGTCGGCGTCAAGGCCGGCGTCCTGAACGGTGTCAGCCGCGCCGCCCTGCAGCAGGGCAAGCAGATCGCGCCGGCGATGATCGAGACGATCTTCGCGGCCAAGAAGGGCCAGGTCTTCGACGGCCAGGTCGGCCAGGCGCAGGTGATGGTGGCGCGCATCGATGACGCCCACCCCGCCGCCGGCGTCGATGTGGCCCGCGCCACCGCCGGCCAGGGTCCGGCCATCGCCAAGGAGATCTTCCAGGACATGGGCGATGCGACCCGCGCCGTGGCCATCTCGGTGATCAAGCCGCAAGGCGACCTCACCGCCGCCCGCCAGGCGCTCGGCCTTTCGGCCTCGGACCTGCCCAAGAGCAGCGCCCCGCCCAGGCGCGGACCCTCGCTTTGAGCCTGGAGCCGTCGCTGGAGGACTTCCGCCGCGCCCATGAGGCGGGGCGACCGCAACTGGTCTGGCGGCGGATCGTCGACGATCTGGAGACGCCGGTCTCGGCCTATCTGAAGATCGCCAAGGGCGAGCCCTACGCCTTCCTGTTCGAATCGGTCGAGGGCGGCGCCTGGCGCGGCCGCTATTCGGTGATTGCGCTGCGCCCCGAGCTGGTCTGGCGCTGCCGGGGCGACCAGGCCGAGACCGCCAGCGGCGCCGATATCGCCGCCGAACGCTTTACGCCGGAGCCGGGCGGCGCGCTGGACAGCCTGCGCGACCTGATCGCCCGCTCGCGCGTCGATCTGCCCAAAGGCCTGCCGCCCATGTCCGCCGGCGTCTTCGGGACGATCGGCTATGACCTGGTGCGGCTGGTCGAGCCGCTGCCCGACATCAATCCCGATCCACTCGACCTGCCCGATGCCATCATGATGCGGCCGTCGGTGGTGGCGGTGTTCGATTCGGTCGGCCAGGAAATCATCCTGTCCACGACCGCCTGGCCGTCAGGCGTCGGCGTCGATGCCGCCTATGCCGAGGCCGGCGCGCGGCTGGACGCCGTGGCGGTTGCGCTGCGCCAGCCCCTGCCCGCCTCGCCTGGGCGAACGCACAAGCCGCCGGCGCCGTTCGTCTCGCCGGTGGCGCGCGAGGCCTACTGGGCCATCGTCGAGCGGGCCAAGCGCTATGTCGAGGCCGGGGACGTCTTTCAGGTCGTGCCCAGCCACCGTTTCCGCGCCGATTTCGACCTCGATCCCTTCGCCCTCTACCGCTCGCTCCGGCGCACCAACCCGTCGCCCTTTCTCTTCTATCTGAACTTCGGCGGCTTCCAGCTGGTCGGCTCCAGCCCGGAGATTCTGGTCAGGCTGCGCGACGGCAAGATCACCATCCGCCCGATCGCCGGCACCCGGCCGCGCGGCGCGACGCCGGAAGAGGACGCCCGGCTGGAGCAGGAGCTGCGCACCGATCCGAAGGAGCATGCCGAACACCTGATGCTGCTCGACCTCGGCCGCAACGACGTCGGCCGCGTCGCCATCCTGGGCCAGGCCGGCCGCAACCAACCCACCGCCCGGTCGCGCGGGCCGAATGTGCGGGTGACGGATTCCTTCTTCGTCGAGCGCTACAGCCACGTCATGCACCTGGTCTCCAATGTCGAGGGCGAGGCGCCGGAGGGAGTCGATCCGGTCGATGTGCTGATGGCCGCCCTGCCGGCCGGTACGTTGTCGGGCGCGCCCAAGGTCCGCGCCATGCAGATCATCGACGAGCTGGAGACCGAAAAGCGCGGTGTCGGCTATGCCGGGGCGGTCGGCTATTTCGGCTGCGACGGCGGGGTCGACACCTGCATCGTGCTGCGCACCGCCCTGGTCAAGGATGGGGTCATGTACGTCCAGGCCGGCGGCGGCGTGGTCGCCGATAGCGATCCGGACGCCGAGTATATGGAGACGGTGCAAAAGGCCGCGGCCCTGAGGCGCGCGGCGGAAGAGGCCTGGCGGTTCGCATGAGCGCCACGGCCGCCACCTTCCTGACCGCCAATGGCCTGAAGCTGGCGGCGGACGTCGAGGGCGACGGCGCCCGCGGCTCGGTCATGCTGGCCCACGGCGGCGGCCAGACGCG
>CALAEG010000108.1 GCA_937890965.1 uncultured Caulobacteraceae bacterium
CTTGAACTGTACGAGGACCCAACCGACACCTGGTCGCACGGCGTCGACCGCCTCGGAGAGGCGCTCGTGGCGAATGCGACGTGGGAGGCCGCGAGGTCAGTCGATAACGGACCCCTGATGAGGTCGGCAATCCAGCGCGGATCGATAGGCGACGCGGATCTGACGGCTGAGTGGCGTCTCTATGAGGGCGAGCCGGTCGTTGAGCTTCTGCTGCATGTCGGTTGGCATAGCGTGCACCGGCTGCTCAAGCTCGTTCTGCCAATGCCGCTGGTCAAGCGTGTCGACGGGGTCATGGGCGGTAGCCTGTCCCGCGATCTCGACGGGCGAGAGCGCCCGCTCCAGGACTTCGTCTGGTTTGGGCGGGATAAGGGCTGCCCAGTCGGCGTCGTCTGCCCGGACGTTTTCGCGCTTGACGCCGCGCCGGAGGGCGCCCGCCTGACCTTGCTCAGGAGTCCGCTAATGGCGCACCACGACCCCGCGCCGGGTCGGGCCTTCCCGCGCGCGATGCCCTCTGATCAAGGCGTTCACCTGTTCAGGTTTCAATTCACCGCCTTTGACGGTCTCACGCCTGACTGGCTGGCGCAGCGCGCGGCGATGATGCACGGTCCGCTGATCGCCGCCGACTGGACAAAAGGGATGACCGCCCGCGGCGACTGGTAGGCGGGGGGCGCCAGAGCAGCTGTCGCGTCGAAGCCCGAAGGGCGTAGGCGGACTGGGCCAATCCGTTGGATTGGTCAGGTCGCCGCCTTGGCGGTCTCAGGCGGCGGGGCCATCTCGCGGCCGAGCGAGGTGAACTTGGGGCGCATCTGGGGGAAGACGGTGTTCAGGATCGACTCCACCGACCAGGTGTCTTTCGCCGTCACCGTCTCGATCGGGCGCGGCTGGCTGTAGAGCAGCAGGTTCTCCGCCTGAGCCCCGAAGATCTGGCCCGAGACGTCGCTGGCGGCCAGGGCGACGGCCAGCTTGGCGGGCTGGTCGGGGCGCAGGGACTTGCGCATCGCCTCCATGCGGGCCGCGCCGGCCTCGTCCTTGATCGGAATGGTGGCGATCAGCCGGGTCCAGGCGACCGGCGCGATGATGTTGGAGCGGACGTTCTTCGAAGCGCCCTCCATGGCGATCACCCGCGACAGGCCCATGATGCCCAGCTTGGCCGCCGCATAGTTGGCCTGGCCGATATTGCCGATCAGGCCGGAGGTGGAGGTGAACAGCACATAGGCGCCGTCCTGCTGGTTGCGGAAGTGCTCGATAGTGGCGCGGCAGACGTTGTAGGAGCCGCGCAGGTGCACATCGATGACCACGTCCCAGTCTTCGTCCGGCATCTTGTGGAACATGACGTCGCGCAGGATGCCGGCGGGATTGATCACCGCGTGCAGCCCGCCGAAGGTGTCCAGCGCCTGCTCGACCATGCCCTTGACCGCCTCCATGTCGGTCACGCTGTCGGAGTTGGCGACGGCCTCGCCGCCGGCGGCGCGGATTTCCTCGGCCACGGTCTCGGCCGGGCCGGACGAGCCGACATCGCCGCCGCGTTCGCCGCCGCCCAGATCGTTGACCAGCACCTTGGCGCCCTCGCGCGCGGCGATCAGGGCCGCCTCGCGCCCGATGCCGTTGCCACCGCCGGTGACCAGCACCACCTTGCCGTTCAGAACACCCATCCGCCGTCTCCTCCGTTGCCGGTTATGCTCCGGCGGCCCCGCGCAACTTGCGAGCCGTCCTAGGAAACCAGGGGATATGAGGATCGACAAGGCTGACGCTACGTCCGGCTAAGAATGATTTTGCTGAACCGCGGCGCGTCGATAGTCTGAACCAGCAGAACAAGAAATCTGGAGGAAAGCCCGTGCTCAAGACCCGTATTACCGAGATGTTTGGCGTCGAGACCCCCATCGTGATGGGCGGCATGACCGGCGTCGGCTATGGCGAGCTGGTGGCCGCGGTCGCCAATGCCGGCGCCCTCGGCTTCATCACCGCCCACATGTTCCCCACCGCCGAAGCGCTGGAGGCGGAGATCACCAAGGTGCGCGGGCTGACCAACAAGCCCTTCGGCGTCAACCTGACCATCCTGCCGTCGCTCAATCCGATCCCTTACGACGAATATCGCCGCGCGATCTGCGAGAGCGGGATCAAGATCGTCGAGACGGCGGGCCGCAATCCGGTCGACCACATGCCCGACTTCAAGGCCAATGGCGTCAAGGTCATCCACAAATGCACCTCGGTTCGGCACGCGGTCACGGCCGAGAAGCTGGGCGTCGACGTGATCAGCATCGATGGGTTCGAGTGCGCCGGCCATCCGGGCGAGGACGATGTCGGCATCATGGTGCTGCTGCCGGCGACCGTCGATCAGGTCTCCATTCCGGTGATCGCCTCCGGCGGCATGGCCGACGGGCGCAGCCTGATTGCGGCGCTCTCCCTGGGCGCCGACGGCGTCAACATGGGCACCCGCTTCATGGCGACACAGGAGGCCGCGATCCACGAGAATGTGAAGCGCAAGATTGTAGAGAACACCGAGCGTGACACGCTCCTGACCAATCGGACGCTCCGCAACACCTCGCGTGTGGCCCGCAACGCTGTCTCCGAGGAAGTTCTGAAGATCCAGCAGGATGCGACCAAGACCATCGAAGACGTACGCCACCTGGTCGCCGGCGTGCGCGGCCGCACCAACGTGATGGCCGGCGGGGACATGGACGGCGGGATCTGGTCGGCCGGACAGAGCCAGGGCCTGATCCACGACATCCCGACGTGCGAGGAGTTGGTCAAGAACATCATGCGCCAGGCGGAAAGCATCGTTCACGCCCGACTGGACAAGATGGCCAGCTGAGCCAGCGGCGGCATGCCGGTGAGTGACAGCTTCACCTCGGAAGTCCTGGGCGGCCTGTGCCTCACCGATGGCGAGTTTCAGTTGGCGGCGCGCTATTGGCGGGGCGGCCTGAGGTTGGAGAGCGGGGCGGATGTCGCGGCGGTCACGCTCGCGGATGGGGCGGTGAGCGCGGTCGACCCTGGGCCCGATGCGGCCGGTGTCATCACCCTGAGCGCGACCGAGGCGGTCTGGATCGAGCTGCTGGCCGCCAAGCCGCCGCGGTTCAGCAACGACATCGTCAACCTGATCGGCGCCGGCCGGATGACGCGCCAGGGCGATGGGCTGCTGTTCGCCCAGTACTATCCGGCCGTGATGCGCGCGGTGGAGCTGCTGCGGCCCATCGACCCGCGGGCCAGCGCGACCTCGCCGCCGTCGGTCCAGCCGGGCGCGTTCGACAGTCCGGTCGGCCGCTATGTGCATCTCGAGCTGGAGGGCCAGGACCACCGGGTCTATTTCGAGGAGGCGGGATCGGGCATTCCGCTTTTGCTGCAGCACACCGCCGGCTGCCATGGCAGCCAGTGGCGGCACCTGTTCGAATGCCCGGAGATCACCGACCACTTCCGCCTCATCGCCTACGATCTGCCCTTTCACGGCAAGTCGCTGCCGCCGGTGGGGCCGAAATGGTGGGCGTCCGAATACCGGCTGACGGGCGGGTTCCTGCGCTCGGTGCCGCTGGCCCTGTCGGCCGCGCTTGGGCTCGAGCGTCCGGTCTTCATGGGCTGCTCGGTGGGCGGCCTCCTGGCCCTGGACCTGGCGCGCCGGCATCCCGACGCGTTCCGGGCGGTCATCTCGCTGGAGGGCGGGCTGAAGATCGAGTCCGATATCAAGAGCCTCTGGGCGCTTTGGCATCCTCAGGTCAGCAACGAGTACAAGGCCCGGCTGATGAACGCCCTGATGAGCCCGACCTCGCCAGAGGCCTTCCGCAAGGAGACCAGCCAGGTCTACGCGGCGGGCTGGCCGCCGGCCTTTCTCGGCGACCTGCACTATTATCTGGTCGACTACGACCTGCGCGCCGAGGCCGCCGGGATCGATACGCAAAAGGTCGCGGTGCACATCCTGTCGGGCGAATACGACGCCAGCGGCACCATGGAACTCGGCCAGGCGGCGCACGCCGCCATCCCCGGCTCAACCTGGACCGGCATGGAAGACGTCGGCCACTTCCCGATGTCGGAGAACCCCGAAGCGTTCCTGGCCTATCTCAAGCCCGTCCTGGAAAGCCTCAAATCCCCGCCCGCGGATTGAACTGCTCATCGTGGCCCTGGCCGCGGCCGCGCAACGCCAGTTTCCGTTGACCGCGAGATGAGCGCTCGCTAACAAATGTTGCTCTTTTGGGGAGTAGCCGCCCTCGCTTGCGAGAGGGGTGCGCGCCAACATACTCGGCTTCGGCCGTGGCGCGCACGGTCAGTTCGACTTGGCGAGACCATAGGGATCGGCGTTCGCCCCTGGGTCGGGCGAGGGCGCCGACCCGTGGTTTCGCGTCGTCCGACCCCTGAAAGATCGTCTTGCACAGCCTTCCGGTCATCCTCGGCCTGCTGCTCGGCTCAGCGGTGCTGATCTATCTGGCCTGCGAGTTCTTCGTGAACGGCGTCGAGTGGGTCGGGCGCAAGATGGCCGTCGGCCAGAAGGCCACCGGCACCATATTGGCGGCCTTCGGCACGGCCTTGCCCGAGAGCGTGGTCACCTTCGTCGCCGTCACCTTTCCGCGCACGGTCGCCGACAAGGATATCGGCGTCGGGGCGGCCATGGGCGGGCCGCTGGCGCTGGGCACCGTCGCCTATGCGGTGGTCGGCGTCACCCTGCTGCTCTGCAAACGCCAGCTGCCGGCCGGCGACGAGGGCCGCATCCTTTACGCCGGCCTCAGCCGCGACCAGGCCTGGTTCATCGTCATCTCCATCGCCAAGCTGGCGGTCGGACTGGCGGCCTTCGCCTTCAAGCCGTGGCTGGGCGTGCTCTTCCTGGCGGCTTACGCGGCCTATGCCTGGAAGGAGATGACCGGGGTCGAGGATGCCGAGGAGGTCGAACTCGAGCCCTTGAAACTGACCCCCAAGGCCGGGACGCCGACGACCTGGGCGGCGCTCGCCCAGACCCTGGCGGCGCTGGCGGTCATCTTCGTCGCCTCACGCTTCTTCGTCGGTCAGCTGGGTGCGCTCGGCCCCTATCTGAACCTCAAGCCCCAGCTTCTCTCCCTGCTAATCAGCCCCATCGCCACCGAGCTGCCGGAGACGCTGAATGCGGTCATCTGGATCCGCCAGGGCAAGGTGCGCCTGGCGCTGGCCAATATCAGCGGCGCGATGATGATCCAGGCGACCGTTCCGACCGCCTTTGGCCTGTTCGCGACGCCCTGGGTGCTGGATCAGGCCCTGGTCCTGGCCGGCGCGGTCACCCTGTTGTCGGTCAGCCTGCTCTTCTTCGCCTTCTGGCGCGGCTGGATCACCCGCACCTATCTGGCCTGCATGTCGCTGGCCTATGTCGCGTTCGCGGCCGTCACCCTGGGGTTCGGCCTTTAGGCTTCGCGGTCCCGCCGCTGGCTTCGGGACCCGTCTGGCCATCGACCTTTTCCTTGAAGGCCTCGAGCACGGTCTCCGGATCGGCCGGCGCGGACATCTGTTCCGCCTCGGTATCGACGCGGTTGGCGAGCTGTGGGCTGTCGCGCCGCAGCTCCTCCATCAGGGCGATGAGCTTGGCGCTCTTCTGCTCGGTCATGATCGCCAGTTCGAGGGTCAGCTGCTCGCGCAGTTCCGACAGTTCGTCCTTTCGCCGCTGGCTGGTCAGGATCAGCGTGGTGATGACGATGGCGACCAGCTCGGCGGCGCCCTGAAGCCAGGGAAAGGGCGGGTTGTCCAGGCTCCAGCCCACATACCGGCGAAGCGCCAAGTTGGCCGCGATCCAGCCGATCACAGAGAAAACGATGACGCCGATGAAGGCGGGCCGGGCGACCAGCCCGGTCAACCGATCGACAAGCCGTTCGATCGGCGTTGCGCGCTCGTGGTGCGCCTTGTGCAGCCGGGTGATCGCCTGGACCGTCTGCTCGATATGCGGCGGAAGGACTGTCTGGCTGTCGTCTGGCTCGGGTCGGCTGTCCCCGGACATCAAGGCTCGTCGTGCTTTTCCCAGACCAGCTTGCCGTCGGGTCCGTAGAGCTCGGCGCAGTCGCATTCCGACAGGCGCTCGGGATAGGTGTCCTTCAGGCGCCGGATCGCCGACAGATCGTCGTGGGCGTCGATATCGAGTTCGCCGAGGCCCGGACGCTCGGCCTTATCGCGCTTGGGGCCGAAGAGCTTGAGGAGATAGTTTGCCATGGGCTGATAATAGGCGCCCACGGGCCCTGCCGCCAATGCCGGCGGCGATTGCGCCTCGCGCCCTTGCGGATAAGGTGAAACCCGACAGCTAAGGGAGGAACGGCATGTCACGCGCACTGGTGCTGGGCGGCGGTGGACCGGTGGGCATCGCCTGGGAGGCGGGATTGCTGGCCGGCCTGGCCGAGGGCGGCGTCGCCGCGGCGCAGGCCGACTTCATCACCGGGACCTCGGCCGGATCGGTGGTCGGCGCCCTGATCGCGATGGGCCGACCGCCCGGCGAGATCGCCGGCCCGATCATCGCCGAGGCTGATCGTCCGCGCCCCATCCCGCAACAGGTTGCCGAGGATCGCCCCGGCGGCCCGAACATGATGCTGCTGTTCCAGAAGATGCAGGAGGCCGCCGCTGGCGTGCGCGATCCGGCGGAGGTGCGCCGCGAGATCGGCGCCTTTTCGCTGGAAGCCAAGACCGTCGACGAGGCGGCCTTTATCGGCGGCTTCGGCCGTCAGCTGGCGGAGGCCGGCGAGGGCGCCTGGCCGGGCCACGCCTATGCCTGCACGGCGGTGGACTGCGAGACCGGCGAATTCGTGGTCTGGAACGCCGAGGCCAAGGTGTCGCTGTCGCGCGCCGTGGCCTCCAGCTGCTCTGTGCCTGGGGTTTTCCCGGCCATCACCATCAACGGCCGCAAATATATGGACGGCGGCATGCGCTCGGCCACCAATGCCGATCTGGCCAAGGACTATTCCAAGGCCCTGGTGATCGCCGTCCGCCTGGCCGGCGGCGAACTGGGTGAGCGGATGATGCAGCCGCTGGAGCGCGAGCTGCGGGTCATCCGCGACGCCGGCGGCGAGGTCGAACTGATCACGCCGGACGAGGCCAGCATGGAAGCTTTCGGCGCCAACCTGATGAACCCGCGCAACCGCCCAGCCTCGGCCAAGGCCGGCCTCGAACAGGGCCGCAAGGCGGCGGAGGAGCTGACGCGCTTCTGGGGCTAGAAGGCGGCGCTGGCGGCCATGGCCACGGCGCCGTCGCAGCGGATCGCCTCGACCTCGCCAGCGGCGGCGCCCGGCGCCAGGCGTATCGGCTGGCCGACGAACAGCGGCGACATGGCGCGAAACGAAAAGGCTTTCATAGCCTTGGCCGGGTTATCCCGCGCGGCCAGGGCGGCGAGTTTGACCGCCGTGAAGGGGCCGTGCACGACCAGCCCCGGATAGCCTTCTTCGTCCCGGGCATAGGCCTGGTCGTAGTGGATGCGGTGCGAGTTGAAGGTGACGGCGGAGAAGCGAAACAGGTCCACCGGCCCTGGCGTCCAGATCGCCTCACCCGGTCGCGCCGGCAGATCGATGGGCCCGATCGGCGGCGTCGCCTCGCCGGCGGCGCGATAGACGATGGTCTGCCGTTCGTTGACGCGCTCTTCGCCGTCCTGGGCCAGGGCCCGGTCGACCTCGACGAAGACCAGTTCCCCGGTCTTGCCGATTCGATGCTTCACGTCGGCCACCGTCAGGCTGAGCTCCGCCTCGCGTCCCAGAACCAGCGGCTCGCCGAAACGGAGGACGGCCGAGGCGAACATGCGCCGGGGCAGGGTGACCGCCGGCATGATGCCACGGCCGCGTTTGGGGTGGCCGTCGGGACCGATGTCGCCTGGCCCCACGACGTCCAGGAAGAAGGCCCAGTGCGCCAGCGGCGGCGCGCGCCGCTCCACGTCCAGGTCGGCGCCGATTGCGGCAGCGAAGCGGCGCATCGTCTCAGCGTCGATGACCTGGCGGCGAACCTCGCTGCGACCCACATGGCCACGCCAGGCTTCGATGTCGGCGGCGGCGGTGGCTTCGGTCATGGCGGCGGCCTTTCGGATTGGCTTTTACGCCGGGGGCGCACAAAGTTCGCTGGCATCGTAAAAACGGAGCCTTCAATCCATGCAAGTCTTTCAAGGCAAGGTCGCGGTGGTCACCGGCGCGGCCAGCGGCATCGGGCTGGGCATGACCGAGGCCCTGGCCAGCCGGGGCATGAAGGTGGTGATGGCCGATGTGGAAGAGGCCGCCCTGATGAAGGAGGCCGAGCGGCTGACGCGGGCCAATTTCGAGGTCGATCCGCAACTGGCCGACGTCTCCAGCTATGCCAGCGTCGAGCGGCTGGCCGCGGCCGCAACGGCCCGGTTCGGCAAGGTGCATGTGCTCTGCAACAATGCCGGCGTCTCCGGCGGTGGCGGCAAGCCGATCTGGGCCCAGAGCCAGGCCGATTGGGACTGGGTGATGGGGGTCAATTTCTGGGGCGTGCTGAACGGCGTGCGCGCCTTCGTGCCCGGCATGATCGCCCATGGCGAGGAGGGCCACGTGGTCAACACCTCGTCCATCCTCGGCCTGGTGACCGGCGCCGGCTCGGCCTACGGCGTCTCGAAACACGCCGTGACCCGGCTGACCGAGGGCCTGTATTTTGACCTGAAAGCGGCCAACGCCAAGATCGGGGCGACCGTGCTCTGCCCCGGCATGATCGCCACCAACATCATCACCTCGGCGCGCAACCGGCCTGAAACGCTGAAGGACGAGAGCGAGGGGGATGCCGCGCGCAATCAGATCATCGCGGCCATGGACGCCCGCTTTAAAGCCGAGGGCATGGCGCCGCGCGAGGTGGGCGAGAAGGTCGCAGAGGCGATCGCTAGCGATCAGTTCTACATCCTGACCCACGCCGACAACATGGAAGGCGTGAAGCGGCGCTTCGAGGACATCCACAACCTGCGCTCGCCGTCCGCGCCGCCGCCGCTGATCTGATCGCAATGACTGCTAGAGCGGCCCGTGGTCCAGGCGCGGCAGGACATGGCGGGCGAAGAGGTCGGCCTCGGCGGCGTGCGGATAGCCGGAGAGGATGAAGGCCTCGATGCCGAGCGCGCGGTAGGCGTTGAGCTTGGCCAGCACCTGGTCGGGGTCGCCGATGATGGCCGCGCCGCAGCCCGAGCGGGCGCGGCCGATGCCGGTCCAGAGATTGGCCTCGGCATAGCCGTCGTCAGATGCCGCCTCGCGCAACTCGGCCTGCCGGCGCACGCCCACCGACTGGCTGTCCAGCGAGCGGTTGCGGATGGCCTCGCCCTCGGCGTCGTCGAGCCGCGAGAGCAGCCGGTCGGCCGCCGCGCGCGCCTCGGCTTCGGTCTCGCGCACCACCACGTGGACGCGGTAGCCGAACTTCAGCGTGCGGCCGTGGTTGGCGGCGCGGGCGGTCATGTCGGCGACGATCTCCCGCACAGCCGGCATCTGGTCCGGCCACATCAGATAGACGTCGGCCGCCTTGGCCGCCGCCTCGCGGGCGTCCGGCGAGAGGCCGCCGAAATAGAGCGGCGGGCAGCGGCCGGAGACCGTGCGGATGCGCGGCGGGGCCAGCTTCAGCTTGTAGAATTCGCCGTCGTGGTCCAGCGGCTGGCCGTCCAGCACGGTGCGCAGGATCTGCATCACCTCGACCGTGCGCGCATAGCGCGGCGCGCTGGCCAGGGTCTGGCCGGGCAGGTCCGACGAGATGATGTTGATGGTCAGCCGGCCGCCCAGCATCTGGTCGATGGTGGCGAACTGGCGGGCCAGCTGCGGCGGCCACATCTCGCCGCAACGGGTGGCGGCGAGCAGGCGCATGCGGCGCAACAGCGGCGCGATGGCCGCGGCGAAGGCCAGGGAATCGATGCCCAGCGCATAGCCGGACGGCAGCAGGATGTTGTCGAAGCCAGCGGCCTCGGCGGTGAGCGCGATGTCGCGGCAATGCTCCCAGCTGGACACCAGGCCGGGATCGGAGACGCCGAGGAACTCATAGTCGTCGTCGCAGAGGGCGCTGAACCAGGAGACCTCGCAATGCGAAGGGTCGGTCATGGCAGGGGCGTTCCTCTGGAAGCGGTCAGGACGGCGTACCACTCGGCCCGCGACAGGGTGACGCTCAAGGCCTCCACCGACTGGGCGATGCGCTCGGGCTGCTGCGAGCCGACGATGGGAATGGCCCCCGACGGGTGGGCCATGATCCAGGCATAGGCGACCGAAGCGCGGCTGACGCCCTGGCGCGTGGCGATCTCATCCAGGGCGGCGGCGACCGCCTTGACGCGCGGATCGTCCGAATGCCCGCCCAGCCGGCCGCCGCCCAGGGGCGACCAGGCCATGACGCCCATCCCGACCTCCATGGCTTGGTCGAGCACGCCGTCGGAGATCGGCGCGATGGTCAAGGCGGAGAACTCCGGCTGGGTGGAAGCCAGCGCGAACGGCAGGTGGGCGCGCAGGGCCGCGACCTGGGGCCGGGTGTAGTTGGAGACCCCGGCCTCGGCGATCTTGCCGGCGCCGCGCAGCGTGTCGAATGCGGCGGCGACCTCGGCCGGATGGGCCAGGCTGTCGGGCCGATGGATCTGATAGAGTTCGACCCGCTCGACGCCCATGCGCTTCAGCGAGGCTTCGCAGGCGGCGATCAGATAGGCGGCGCTGGAATTGTACGGCACGCCCGGCTGGATGCCGCCCTTGGTGGCCAGGACGACGCCCTTGCGCAGCGACGGCGCGCGCGCGAACACCCGGCCGAGCAGGGCTTCGGCGGCGCCGAACCCCGTCCCGTAGATGTCGGCCGTGTCGAAAAAATTGATCCCGGCCGCGAGCGCCGCCTCGACGCGCGCAGTGGCGGCGTCTAGGTCGTCACCCGCAAAGCGCCACATGCCCCAGGCCAGGGCCGAGACCTCGAGGTCGGTCTTGCCCAGCTTGCGGGTCGGCGAAATCGAGAGAGACTTATCGGTCATGGCGGAAGCGCTTCGTTTCGGGATTGTCGGCGCGGGCTTGATGGCCCGCGAGCATATTCGCAACCTAAAACTCTTCCCGGAGGTGCGGGTGGTCGCCCTGGCCGACCCGACGCCGAGCTCGATCGAGGAGTCCATGGAGACGCTCGGCGAGGCCGCCGTCGGCGTGCAGGCCTACGAGACCGCCGAGACCCTGCTGACCAAGGCGCACGTGGACGCGGTGATCGTCGCCTCGCCCAACTATACGCACCGCAGCGTGCTGGAACCGCTGTTCGACGCCGGCGTCGCCATCCTGTGCGAGAAGCCGCTCTGCACCACGGTCGAGGACGCGCGCTGGGCGGCGGAGCGCGCCGCCGCCAGTCCGGCGGTGTTCTGGACCGGCATGGAGTACCGCTTCATGCCGCCGGTCGCCCGCTTCGTCGAAGAGCTGCGCCAGGGCGAGATCGGCCGCCTGGCCATGCTGTCGATCCGCGAGCACCGCTTCCCGTTCCTGGTTAAGGTCGGGGACTGGAACCGCTTCAACCGCAACACCGGCGGCACCATGGTGGAGAAATGCTGCCACTTCTTCGACCTGATGCGCCTGATCGTCGAGGCCGAGCCGGTCAGCGTCTTCTGTTCCGGGGCGATGGACGTCAATCACCTGGACGAACGCTACGACGGCGAGCGGCCGGACATCATCGACAACAGCTTCACCGTGGTCGATTTCGCCAACGGGGCGCGCGCCATGCTGGATCTGTGCATGTTCGCCGAGGGCGAGGCGCAGCAGGAGGCGGTTGCCGCCGTCGGCGACAAGGCCAAGCTGGAGGTCACCATCCCCTCAGGCGACCTGGTCTTCTCGCCGCGCGTGCCGCTGCGCGCGCCCAAACAGATCCGCCGCACCAACATCCCGGTGGACGAGGCGGCGCTGAAGGCCGGCAGCCACCACGGCGCCACCTTCTATCAGCTCGCCGCCTTCCTCGACGCCGTACATGGCCGCGGGCCTGTGCAGGTAACGGCCGAGGATGGCCTGATCGCGGTGATCATGGGCGCGGCCGCCGAGATCAGCGCCCGCGAACATCGCGTGGTGCGGATCGATGAGGTCCGGTGAGGCTAAGCCGACAGACCCAGCCGGAATTCGGTCGAGGATCGGTAAACCTCGCCGGGCCGGAGCAGGATCGAGGGGAAGCCCGGCTGGTGGGCTGAATCGGGGAAGTGCTGGGCCTCCAGCGCCACCCCGCCCCATTTCGGATAGGGCTGGCCGGACTTTCCGGCCGGCCCGCCGTCCAGCCGATTGCCGGTATAGACCTGCAGTCCGGGCTCGGTGGTGAAGACCTCCAGGTCGCGACCCGACACGGGATCGGACAGCCGCGCGGCGCGTGTCAGCGGTCGCTCGCCGCGCAGGACGAAGTTGTGATCC
>CALAEG010000109.1 GCA_937890965.1 uncultured Caulobacteraceae bacterium
CGACCCCTTGTCTGTTTGGGAGCGTGTTAGGCTGAGGCTGTCTTCCGGGACGTCCGCCTGGCGCACCAACACCAGGCGGACTGTCGGCGGAGGGGCCGATGACCCCTGAGCCTTTTGGACTGAGGGTGAGCAGGGCCGCCGTCGACGTTTCATGACCCGGATGGTTGCAGGGACTTTTAGGTCCGAAGCCACAAGGATGGGTCGATGGAACAGGGTCAGTCTAACACGAAGATCGCCGGGATCGATGTGGGCAAGCGTCAGTTGGATGTGGCGGTGTATGGCCATTGCGATGAGCTGCAGGCCGCGAACACGGCGGCGGGGATCAGCGAGCTGGTCGCCTGGCTGAAGGCGCGGGAGGTCGGCCGTGTGGGGATGGAGGCGACCGGCGGCTATGAGCGGGCGGTGAGATCGGCGCTGGAGGCGGCGGGCTTGGAGGTGGTGGTGCACCAGCCGATCGAGGTGCGCCTGTTCGCCAAGCTGAAGCGGCGGCGGGCCAAGAACGACCGTCTGGACGCCCGGCTGATCGCGGCGGCCACCGCCCAGGTGGATACGGTGAGAGCGGCGCAGGACCCCAGGCTGGTTGAACTGGCCGAACGGCTGACGGCCTACGAGCAGGTCACCGATCATGCCGCCGAGATGAAGATCGCCCTCGAACATGTAACCTTGAAGGACGTCGCCCGAAGCCTCCGGAGCCAGATCCGCTCGCTGGAGCGGCTGAAGGCCAAGCTGGCGGCGCAGGTCATCGAGACGATCAAGGCCCATCCCGACCTTGTGGCCCGCTTCCGGCTGCTCATCTCCTTGCCCGGCGCCGGCCCCATTGTCGCCGCCACCCTGTTGGTGCGCATGCCTGAGCTCGGCGCCATGCGCCGCGGCCAGGCCGCCTCGCTGATCGGCGTCGCTCCCTTCGACCGGGACTCCGGCCAGTTCAAGGGCCTGCGCTTCATCGCCGGCGGCCGGGCCCGGCCCAGGCGGATGCTTTACCTGGCCGCCCTGGCCGCCAAGCGATGCGATCCGGGCTTCAAGGCCTTCGCCCAGCATCTGCTAGCGCAAGGCAAGGCGCCCAAGGTCGTCATCGTCGCGGTCATGCGAAAGCTCATCGAAGCGGCCAACCTCGTCCTCTCAAGAGGAAAGCCATGGGTCAAACAGCTCGCAACCTGAACATGGTTGCTCATCCGTCAGCTTCGCTGACACCTTCTCCCGCAAGGGGAGAAGGATCGCGTAAGCGGATTTTACCCTGTTCTCATTCCAAACGTCGGCGCATCCTCAATGAAAACGGGGGGACGCCTGATGAGACGGATCGTGCTGCTGGCGCTTGGCGCCGCATTGGCCGTAGCCCTCCCCGCTGCCGCCCAGACGCCATCGTCCGCCACTCACCGCGAGGTCGCGGTTCCGGGTCTCGACAAGCCCGTCGACATCGTCGTCGACCAGTGGGGCATCGCCCACATCTATGCGGCCAGCGTCCACGACGCCTTCTTCGCCCAAGGGTTCAACGCCGCGCGCGACCGGCTCTGGCAGATCGATCTGTGGCGCAAACGCGGGCTGGGCCTGCTGTCCAAAAGCTTTGGTCCGACTTACGCGGCGCAGGACCGGGCGGCGCGGCTCTTCCTCTATCGCGGCGACATGGACCGCGAGTGGGCGTCTTACGGGACGGACGCCAAGCCCGACGCCGAGGCCTTCGTGGCCGGGGTCAACGCCTACGTAACCCAGGTGCGCGCGGGCGCGGCGCCGCTGCCGCTGGAGTTCAAGCTGACCGGCAGCACGCCGGAACTCTGGAGCGTCGACGACGTGGTGCGCGTGCGCTCGAACGGCCTGACCCGCAATGTCGATTCCGAAGTGGCCCGGGCGCGCGTGGCCTGCGCGGCGGGCCTGGGCGCCGATCTGCTGCGCCGCAAGATCGAGCCGCCGCATCCGCTGTCGACGCCGGCCGGGCTCGATCCGTGCGACGTTCCAGCCGACGTGCTGGCCGACTATGCCCTGGCCACCAAGGACGTGACCTTTGCGCCGGCGGGAACAACCACGGCCGCCGCCGACGACCGGCTGCATCTGGCCGACCTGGCCGCCGAGGCCGAGGCCGAAGGCTCCAACAACTGGGTGGTCGCGCCGTCGCGCACCAGCACAGGCCGCCCCATCCTGGCCAACGATCCGCACCGGACCCTTGGCGCGCCCTCGCTGCGCTACATCGTGCAGCTGACCGCGCCGGGGCTTTCGGTGATCGGCGCCGGCGAGCCGGCCCTGCCGGGCGTCACCATCGGCCATAACGACAAAATAGCCTTCGGTATCACCATCTTCCCGATCGATCAGGAAGACCTCTATGTCTACGAGCTGAACCCGGCCAACCCGCACCAGTATCGCTACAACGGCGGCTGGGAGGACATGCAGGTCGTCCACCAGATGCTCGAGGTGAAGGGCGAGGCGCCGCGCGACATCGAGATGGACTTCACCCGCCACGGGCCGGTGCTGAAGATCGATTCCGCGGCCCACCGCGCCTTCGCCATCCGCACCATCTGGTCGGTTCCGGGCACGGCGGCCTATTTCGGCTCCGCCGGCTATCTGACCGCCGCGAACTGGACTGATTTCAAGGGCGCGCTGTCGCACTGGGGCGCCGCGACCCTGAACTTCGTCTATGCCGACACTGGCGGCAACATCGGTTGGATCGCCGAGGGCCGCGCGCCGATCCGGCCCAACTGGGACGGGCTGATGCCGGTGCCCGGCGACGGCCGCTATGAATGGAAGGGTTTCCTGAGCGAGGACGAACTGCCCTCGTCCTACAATCCGGCCAAGGGCTGGTTCGCCACCGCCAATGAACTGAACCTGCCTGATGGCTATCCGAACGAGGAGCGCAAGGTCAGTTTCGAATGGTCCGATCCCACCCGCGCCAACCGGATCAAACAGGTGCTGGCCGCCAACGACCATGTCAGCCTGGCCGATTCCATGGCGCTGCAGACTGACGATTACAGCATCACCGACATGCGTGCCGTGGCCCTGCTGAAGGGCCTGACCTCGTCCGATCCGCAAGTCTCCCAGGCGCTCGACCTGCTTAGGGCCTGGGACGGCCATGTCGGGACGCGCAGCGCCGCCGCGGCCATCACCGAGGTCTGGGTGAACAAGCACCTAGGCTTGGCGGCGGTGCGGGCAGCGACGCCGGCCGCGGCGAGGGCGCTGGTCGGGTCGGGCTCGCCCGATGCGGTCATCAGCTATCTCGAGGCGCCCGACGCCGCCCTGGGCGCCGATCCGAAGGCCGGGCGCGACGCCGTTCTGCTCTCCAGCCTGAAGGGGGCGCTAGGCGAACTGAGCACGCGGCTCGGGCCCGACATGGCGGACTGGACCTGGGGCGGCATCCACCACGTCACCTTCATGCCCGCGGCGGCGGCGATCGCCGATCCGGCCACCCGCGCCCAGATGACGCTCGGGCCGTTGGAGTTGCCCGGCTCGGCCACCACGCCGCGCGCCGCCACCTATCGCATGGAGGATTTCGGCGCGATCAGCGGCGCCTCCGTGCGCATGGTTCTCGACGTCGGCGCCTGGGACAACAGCCGGGTGATCAATACGCCCGGCCAGTCCGGCGATCCGTTCAGCGCCCAGTACCGCGACCTCTTCCCGCTCTGGGCCGGCGGCCAGTATGTGCCGCTGCTCTATTCCCGCGCCGCGGTCGACCAGGCGGCGCGCACGGTGATCCGGCTGAATCCGGGGCCTTAAGCCCGGTTTTCGTGACTCAACCGTCACTTGATCGACCGGCGAGCCCGGCGCACCCTCCGCTCCGATCGGGGAGGCCGTCCATGGCCATAGCGAGCGGAACTGTCGCGTCCGGCGCCGCAAAACAACGCACCGGCGTCAGGTTCTGGTTCATCCTGGCGCTCAGCATCGGCGTCGGCCTCTACGGGCTGTCCTATCTCACCGGACACCCGGCCCCGCCCGGTCCGGCCCACAACCGCGCCGGCCAAGGCTGGCTGATCGTGCATGCGAGCTGCGCCGGCCTGGCGCTGCTGCTCGGCCCCTGGCAGTTCTTCGCCTCCATCCGCGCGCGGCGTCCGGCCCTGCACCGGCTGATCGGGCGCAGCTACGTCACGCTCTGTCTGGTTGGCGGGCTGACCGGCGCGGTGCTGGCCTGGAACACCAGCGCCGGCGAGGTGGCGCGCTGGGGCTTCCTGCTGCTGGCCGTCGCCTGGCTCACCACCACCGGCCTGGCTTTTCTGGCGGTGCGGCGGCGCGATTTCGTCAACCACCGGCGCTGGATGATCCGCTCCTTCTCGCTCACCTTCGCGGCGGTGACCTTGCGTCTCTACCTGCCGCTCAGCGCCGTGCCCGGCCTGTCGTTCGACCTGGTCTATCCACTCACCGCCTGGGCGGCCTGGGTTCCCAATCTGATCGTCGCCGAGATCTGGCTGCGCACCCACCGCGCCTGATCAGACGGGTTGGCCGGCAATGTGGTCGAGCACCTGGCCCATGGGCGCACACCAGACCGGCTGGGAGGCCAGCCAGCGCAGAACCGCATCGTGGGTGGCGATGGAGGTCTCGCCAAGGCCGGTCCGTCGTTCCAGGATGTCGTGGAAGACCAGGATCGCCCAGTCGCCCCGCTTCATGGCGTCCTGGACATAGGCGATCGGTAGGGCTGGGTCGTCCTTGTCGGAGGTCGTCGCCGAGGCGCGCAGCCGGTAGGGGTCCGCGCGCGCATAACGGGGGCTGTTCGGGTCGTCCTCATCGCAGGTCCGCGCGCCGCGAAATCCCGTGGTCTTCAACAGCGCCTCGTAGCGGGCCAGTTGGCGGTTCGCATCGCCGGGGCCTAGATCGGTGACGCTGCAGGGATAGGCGAACAGGCGCTTGGGGTTGCGCCCGACATGGTCGTCGAGCCAGGCCTCCATCGGCAGGAGCTCGCGCCGCGCGAACGAGGCGGCCGTATAGGGGCGCAGGTCGCACGGATGGGTGACCGTGTGGTTGCCGAATTCGTGGCCGCTGGTCTTGGCCAGGTTCGCCCAGTCCTCGGCGCGCGCCTCGGCATTGTCGCGGGTGATGAAGAAGGTCGCCTTCAGGCCGGCGGCGTCCAGCGCGCCCGTGGCGTTGTCGAGCTGGCTGTCCAGCCCGTCGTCATAGGTCAGGCTGACCGCGGCCCTGGCGCCGTTCGGCCAGATCGGGAAGGGCGCGCGCACGCGCGCGGCGGCCAGAGGCGCGCCGCTTAGGACCGCCGCGGTCAAACCCGCGCTGATCGATCGGCGTGTCAGCATGTCGGCCCCCGAATCCCGGAAGCCCAGGCATGCCCGGCGCCGTCGGCGCGCGTCAACTCGCCGGCGCCAGGGCGTGCAGGACGAGCTTGATCATCGGCGGGTCTCTCCCAGGGTCAGTTCGTGCAGCATGACGGCGCTGGCGGCGGCGACGTTCAGGGAATCCCAGCCGGCCGCCATCGGTATGGCCACGGTGCGGGCGCGCCGCAACAGCGCCTCGTCAAGGCCCGCGCCCTCGGCTCCAAGCAGGACGGCCGCCCGGTCCGGCCGCGCCAGGCCGGCCAGCGGCTCGGCGCCGCCGGGGCTGAGCGCCAGGGCGGTGAAGCCCGTCCGTTCGAGCAGGGCCAGCGGATCTTCGCCGACGGGCAACCGCGCGAACGGGACCTTCAGCGCCGCGCCGACCGAGACGCGGATGGCCTTGCGATAGAGCGGATCGCAACAGGCGGCGTCGAGCAGCACCGCATCCGCGCCAAAGGCGGCGGCGTTGCGGAACAGGCCGCCCATATTGTCGTGGTTGGAAATGCCGAACAGGACCAGCACCAGCGCGCGCGGACTGAGGGCGTTGAGCAGCGCCTCGGCGCCTGGACCGGCCGGCCGGACCCCGCGGGCCATGATGCCGCGATGGATGTGGAAGCCGACGATGGCGTCCATCACCCCCTGGCCAGCGGCATAGACCGG
Source organism: uncultured Caulobacteraceae bacterium (assembly GCA_937890965.1). Lineage (GTDB taxonomy): Bacteria > Pseudomonadota > Alphaproteobacteria > Caulobacterales > Caulobacteraceae > Poindextera. The sequence goes on from CALAEG010000109.1 coordinate 5,895, forward strand.
AACGTCGGACGGCAAGCGGTCGATCAGAGGTTTTAGGCGTTCCAATCGCTTTTCCGCCACCAGCAGCGACGAGGCCCGACAGCGGCTCTCGGACCCCAGCAGCACGTTCAACACCACCTCGCCCTCGGCGATGAACCCGCCCCGCCGGCCGACCAGATCGCGCTCCCGCACCTGGGCATAAGCCTCGATGCGCGGGTCGTCGGGATCGGTGATGGGGATGATCTCGGGCAAGGATTACAGCGAATTATGTTGGCGGCGCGCGGTGTCGGCGCGACAAGGGGCTTCGGGTGGGGTGGGTTCGTCATCGTGGAGCATAGCACCTGATCGCCCTCATCGCGGCCGCGGCCGTTCTTGCGCCGGCCTTCGAGCTTCCGAGCCTGCCGCCCATCCGGCGGGATCCGCAGATCACCTATGTCGACCGATCGGGCGCCGTCCTTGGCGTGCGCGGCGGCCGCTATGCGCCGCCGGTGGACCTGGCCAAGCTGCCGGCCTACGTGCCCGCCGCCTTCGTCGCCATCGAGGACCGGCGCTTCTATTCGCACCCCGGCTTCGATGCCATGGGCATGGCCCGCGCCCTGGTCGCCGACCTGGGCCAGGGTCGCGCGGCGCAAGGCGCCTCGACCATCACCCAGCAGTTGGCGCGCAACCTCTTCCTCACCTCCGACCGCACAGTGGAGCGCAAGGGGGTTGAGCTGATCTACGCCATCGAGCTGGAGCAGAAATATTCCAAGGACCAGATCCTCGGCCTCTATCTCAGCCGGGTCTATTTCGGCGCGGGCGCCTATGGGATCGAGGCGGCGGCGCAGCGCTATTTCGACAAGCCCGCCGCGCGCCTGACCATCCGCGAGGCGGCCATGCTGGCGGCGCTGATGAAGTCGCCGACCGACTACAATCCGATCGAACAGCCGCAGCGGTCGGCCGAGCGCACCAATCTGGTGCTCGACGCCATGGTCGAGACCGGGGCGATCACCACAGCGCAGCGGGCCAAGGCCGAGGCGCAGACGCCCAAGGTCTGGAAGTTCGCCGCCAACGCCCCGGCGCAATATTTCGTCGACTGGCTGGAGCCCTGGACCCGCCAGCAGGTGGCTACCGCCCGGCAAGACGTGGTGGTGGAAACCACGCTGGACCTGCCCACCGAGGCGGCCGCCGGCGAGGCGGCCAGCGAGACGGCGGCGCGCTTCGCCAGGCAGGGGGTCAGCCAGGCGGCGCTGGTGGCGCTGGACGGCCAGGGCCGTATCCGCGCCATGGTCGGCGGGGTCGATTACGACGCCAGTTCCTATAACCGCGCGGTGGACGCCCACCGCCAGGCGGGATCCTCGTGGAAGCCCTTCATCTATCTGGCGGCCATGGAGGCGGGCCAGACGCCCGACACCATGGTGGTCGACGAGCCGGTCACAATTGGAAACTGGTCGCCGCGCAATTTCGAGGACGGCTATCTGGGCCAGATCACCCTTGAGCACGCCCTGGCGCAATCGATCAACACCGTGGCCGCGCGGCTGGCCGACCAGGTCGGCCGCCCCGTGGTGGCCGCCGATGCGCGGCGGCTGGGCATCCTCACGCCGATCAATACCGACCCGGCCATGGCGCTGGGCACCAGCCTGGTGACGCCGCTGGAAATGGCCACGGCTTATGACGCCTTTTCCAACGGCGGTAACCGCATCGGGGCCTTTGGCGTCGAGAAGATCCGCACGGCCGGCGGCCAGATGATCTATCGCGCGCCGCCACCGCCGATGATTCCGGCCATCGCCAACCCGCCGCTCAGTGAGCTCGATCGGATGCTGCGCACGGTGGTGGCGTCCGGCACCGGCGTGCGCGCGGCCATTGCGGGCTATGACATCGCCGGCAAGACCGGCACCACCTCGGACTACAAGGACGCCTGGTTCTGCGGCTTCACGGGCGGCTTCACCGCGGTCGTGTGGGTGGGCCGCGACGACAATACCCCCATGCGCGGCATCACCGGCGGCACCGCGCCGGCGACATTCTGGCATGCCTTCATGGTCCGCGCGGTGCATCGCCTGCCGGTGACGGCGATCCCCTATGGACCAGCGGCGCCGGCGCCCGTGGCCCCCGCGCCGGTGACGCCAGCGCCGGGATTCCCGACGCTGTTCGGTCCGCCGCCCACCGGTCCAGCGCCCGCGGCCCCGGCCTCATCGACACCGGCCGACATGGGGTTCAGCCCGCCGGCCATCGCCAACTAGCCGACTTGCCCCGCCCAGGCGTTGCGGGGACAAGGGGCGGCATGACCGACATGGCCACTCTCTATATCGATGCCGACGCCTGTCCGGTGAAGGACGAGGTCTATCGGGTGGCCGATCGCTATGGCCTGCCCGTCTTTGTGGTGTCGAACAGCTGGATCCGCGTTCCGGTCAGCCCGCGCGTCACCTCGGTGGTGGTCGATGACGGGCCGGACGTGGCCGATGACTGGATCGCCGAGCGGGCCGGGGCGGGCGATGTGGTGATCACCGCCGACATCCCGCTGGCCGATCGGGCTCTGAAGGCCGGCGCCCAGGCGATCCATCCGACGGGCCGGGTCTTCTCGGCCGACTCGATCGGCCAGGCGCTCGCCTCGCGCAGCATCGGCGAGCATCTGCGTTCCATGGGCGAGATCACCGGTGGGCCGAAGCCCTTCGTCCCCGCCGATCGCTCGCGATTCCTGCAGGCGCTGGACGCTGCGGTGGTGCGGGCGCGCAAGGCCGCGCCGGCCGCGCGACCCTAGATCACGATGATTTTGGATTGAAAATCCAAAATCATAAACGTGATCGATTCCCAAGAGTTGGAGCGGGTTGCGGGCGGAAAACCGCTTCGCACTTTTCCTCAACCCGCTCGGATCAGCCCGCGGCCGCCGCGCGGTCGTAAAATTCGTTGGGATCGCCGACGCGCTTGCGCGTGACCTGGATCAGGCCGTCCAGAATCGACTGCCGCTGCGGTCCGGACATGGCTGCGCCCGCCAGGCGCAGCAGCCGCAAGGCCTCGATATGGACGTCGATGGCGTCCCAGGCCTGGATGTCGAGTTCATGGCTCAGATCGACCAGGCCGCAGAAGGAGCGCGCGCAGTCGTCCATGCCGCTGCCGGGAACGAACAGCGCCATGTCGATGACGCTGCAGCTCAGCCGATAAAGATCTTCGAGCGGTTCGCCGGTGCGGCCCGCGGCGTTCGGGCCATAACGGGCGTCGATTTCCGCGATCGCCGCGTCGAGGGCGACGAGGCCCTCCCCGCGCAGCGTGTCCAGGCCGGCATCGGCCTGTTTCAGCGCCTGGTTGGCCGAAATGCCGCCCGACTGAAACGCCAGCGTCGCCAGCCGGCTTTTGACTCTGAACTTCCTCACCTTGCTCACAGGGCTACCTTCGGGGCTACGATGGGAGAGACCAGCTCGTCGTCTTCGTCTTGTGGCGCCGCATCAAGGTCCTCCGCGCGCCGGCCCGCCATCCCGGCGGGCGGCCCCTCGGTCTTGAACCGGCGATCCAGCCCGCAATAGGAATCGGATTCAATGAACATCCGGTTTTCGCGGCCGACCCAGAAGATCCGCTCGAGAATAACCTTGGGTGTGATCGGCTTGGCGATGATGAAGTGCGCCCCGCAGTCGCGCGCGCGGGCCACCTGGGAGATGCGGGTATGGCCGGTGACAATGATCGCCGGCACGAACCGGTTGGCCTCGATGGCGTGGCGCCGCACCCACTCGATGAAGTCATAGCCGCTCTCGTCGGGCATGTTCGCATCGGTTAGGATGAAGTCGATGACGCGCTCGGCCAGGATGGTCCTGGCTTCCGCGGCGGTCGAGCAGCGCGTGATGCTGCGCACGCCGAATCCGCCGACCACCTGGGCCAGGATGTCCAGGAAGAAGGAATTGGGGTCGATCAGCAGAAAATCGATCTTTTCCAGATTGATCTTGTCGCTTGCGAGCACCGATCCGTAGGCCATGCCTTAGCCCCGCAACTTCTCGGCGGCGCGTGAGCGCAGCCGCACGGCCCGCGTGTCGAGGTTTTTGTCGTGTGCGTATGGGAGCGGCGATGCCGGCATTAGACTCATCCAGTACGGCACAGCTAACGAAGTGTGATTAACGAAGCCTTGGCGTGGACCGGGACGAACCGCCGCAGACGCGATTACGGCCTTATGTATTACCCATTTTGGGGAATGATGCCGGACGGCGAGTCTAGCCGGTCCAGGCCGCGACGCGTTTTTCCATCCAGGCCTTGACGCCCTCGCCATAGTCGGGATGGCGGATCATGTCTTCCAGCAGCCGTTCGGCCTCAACCACCGCGCCGGCGGCGTCGCGATGCAGGTCGCGATAGATCTGATGCTTGGTCTCGCGCGCCGAGCCGGGCGCGACGGTATCGGCGATCATGCGGGCGTAGGCGGTGACGTGGCCGATCAGCTCGGCGGCCGGCAGCACCTTGTTCAGAAAGCCCATGGAAAAGGCCTCTTCCGACGTGAACACCCGGCTGGACAGCAGCACGTCATTGGCATGGGTCAGGCCCATGATGCGCGGCAGGACCCAGGAAAGGCCGAACTCGGCCGGGAAGTTGTAGCGGCCGTGGGCGGTGGTGAACTTGGCGCCGGCCTGGGCGAAGCGCAGGTCGGCGAAGGCGGCCAGCACTAGCCCGACCCCCGCCGCCGCGCCGTTGATGGCGGCGATCACCGGTTTGCCCAGGCCGAAATGATAGGCGAAGCTGGCGTCGAAATGCGGGTCGACGCCGTAGCCGGGCCGGGCGATGTCATCGTCCGTACCCGGATCGTAGCGCCCCTTTTCCGCATGCCCCTCCAGCGCCCCCAGGTCCGCGCCGGCGCAGAAGGCGTTTCCGTCCGCATCGCCGGTGACCACGATGACCCGGACCTTGGGGTCCTGGTCGGCTTGCAGCACGCACCAGCGGTATTCGGTGTGCATGCGCCCGGTCCAGGCGTTGCGCCGCTTCGGCCGCGCCAGGGTGATCGTGGCGATCCGATCGTCGATCTCGTAGCGCGTCGCCTTCAGGTCCACGACTGTTCTCCCGTCCAAGCGCCGATGACCGGGTCATCTGTCGCGCGTGACGCCGGCTCGGCAAGGCAAAGTTGAACGCTTGGCGCCTTCTCGCTTGAAATCGCCGGGATCGATGGGTTAAATTGAATTCAGTTCAATTCAAGGAGCGGGCCGTGGCCCTGACCCAGATCGGTACGCGCGAACGCCTGATCCGCGCCGCCCAGGAGGAGCTGATTCAGGGTCACGGCCTTCTGGAAATGCAGGCCGTGGCTAAGCGGACCCGGGTCTCGGTAGGTCTGGCCTACCACCACTTCGGCTCGAAGGCGGGTCTGATCGCCGCCGTCGTCGAAGCCTTCTACGACCGCCTGGAAGAGGCGGCGTTCAACCCCGCCAACCTGGTGTCACAGGACTGGGCGGGACGCGAAAAGGAGCGGATCGCGGCCTATATCTCGTTTCATTACGACCATCCGTTCGCGCCGCTGGTGGTCGGCCCCTTAAGCCGCGCCGCCGAGGTCCTCGACGTCGAGCAGGCCTTCACCAACCGGCAGCTCGCCGCGGGCGCGCACAATCTGCGGGCCGGCCAGCGGGACGGCGTCATCCCCGCCGACCTCGATCCGCGCCTGGCCATCGCGCTCATGATCGGTGGAATCCACCAGGCCCTGATCGGCGCCCTGACCAAGACGCACCGCCCCGATCGCGATGAGCTGACCGAGAAGATCTGGGTCTTGGTCGCCGCCGCCCTGCGCCTGCCGCCAGGCTCGGGCGGCGCCTTGAGCGCGCGCGACAAGGTCGCGTGACCGGACCTGGGCTCAATTCAGCAAGGGATGCCGTCATGGCCGATCCGCATGCGTTTCACACGCCCAAGGCCGCCTACAGCAAGGCAGATCTGCTCGAGTCGGCCAGGGGTGGCTATTTCGGGCCGGGCAATGCGCAACTGCCGGCGCCGCCGATGCTGATGATGGACCGGATCACCGAGATCAGCCTGGGCGGCGGCGAGTTCGGCAAGGGCCACGTGGTCGGCGAACTGGATATCACCCCGGACCTCTGGTTCTTCGCCTGCCACTTCATCGGCGATCCGGTGATGCCGGGCTGTCTGGGCATCGACGCCATGTGGCAGATCATCGGCTATTGGCTGGGCTGGTCGGGCTCGCCCGGCAAAGGCCGTGCCGTCGGCGTCGGCGAGGTGAAGTTTCGCGGGCACATAACGCCTGACACCCGCTTGGTCCGCTATGAGGTGGACCTGCGCCAGGTCAGGCGCGGCAGGCTGGCCCTGGGCGTGGCCAACGGCCAGGTGTTCGCCGACGACGCCTGCGTCTACATCGCCAACGACCTGAAGGTCGGCCTGTTTACATCCGGCGGGTGAAGTCGAAAGCGAAAACCGCTATCTTCACCCCCGTGAGCGATCCCCATCACCACGACTGGAAAGAGACGGGCGTCCGGGTCATTCCCGGCGACCAGCTCGACCCCAATACCGCCCAGACCCCGGGCATGAACCGCGCCGCGGCGATCAATTTCGCCCGCGTCGGCGCCGAGAAGCTCTGGGCGGGCACCGTACTCATCCATGCCGGCGCCAAGACCGGCGCCCACCATCATGGTGAGCTGGAGAGCGTCATCTATGTGCTGAAGGGCCGCGCCCGCATGCGCTGGGGCGAGGCGTTGGAATATGTCGCCGAGGCCGGGCCCGGCGACTTCATCTATGTCCCGCCCTTCGTGCCGCACCAGGAGATCAACGCTTCCGACGATCAACCCCTTGAATGCGTCCTGGTGCGCAGCGGCGGCGAGGCGGTGGTGGTCAATCTGGACATCAAACCCGTCGAACAGCCGCAGACCGTGGCCTGGGTCGACTCTATCCATAAGGCGCCCTGATGGCCTCCCTTCGCCGCCTGATCGACCTGCCCGGCATTGCCGATCTTGAGCACAAGGCGCTGATGAAGCCGGCTTACGCTCGTCCCGAGGGCCGCGCTGAGTTCCCCGAAATCGACGCGGTTTCGCTGGAGCTGTTCGGCCTCACCGCCGACCAGGCCGACGAGATCGAGCGGCCGGCGGGCTGGGATGGCATCGATACCCAGTCCGTGCCGCAGCAGGTCGAGGCCTTCGAGGCCGCCGGCTGGGACGTCACCGACGCCAAGCGCCGGCCGCTGCGCATGTTCGCCCAGTTCAACCAGCAGCTCTGGCTGGCCCTGCGCGGTGTGGCAGGCTCTCTGCCGTTCGTGCCCGAGGACGACAAACCCGAGGCCTGGGTCACGGCCCTGGAGCGCGAGGCCGCGCGGTTCCGCAAGCGCTAGATTTGACGAATGCGCCGGCCGGGCCTAGCCTGACCGCATCGTCCGAGAGTTCGGAAAGGAGGGTTGCATCCATGACTGATCTTGCTCGCGCCGCCCTCCAAGGCGTCGCCGACTAGGGCCGCGCGCGGTCCGAAAGTCGGCGGCGAAACGCCAATCCGACCTTTAAGGACCACCCCATTGATCGAACAATTCGGCTGGAGCGACGCGCTCGGCCAGGACTTCGCGCCCCATGCGGCGCAAGGGTACGCGCCCGGGCGGGTCACCGTTCAGCACCGCGGCCTCTATACCGTCGCCACCGACTTCGGCGAACTCAACGCCCAGCTTTCCGGACACCTCATGCGCGAGGCGGAAGAGGGCGGCTATCCGGCGGTCGGCGACTGGGTCGCCCTGACCCCGCGCGAAGGCGGCGCCGCGACCATCCACGCCGTCCTGCCCCGACGCACGGCCTTCCTGCGCAAGGCGGCCGACAGCGTGCAGGGCGTGCAGGTGGTGGCGGCCAATGTCGATGTGGCCTTCCTGGTCGCCTCGATGAACGCCGACTTCAACGCCCGGCGGCTGGAACGCTACCTCGCCAGCGCCTGGCAGAGCGGCGCGGCGCCGGTTGTGGTGCTGACCAAGGCCGACCTCTGCGAGGACGCCGACGCGGCCGTCGCCGAGGCCGAGGCGGTCGCCATCGGCGTGCCGGTCCTTGGCGTGTCGGTGGTGACCGGGGCCGGGATGGAGGATCTGGCCGCCTATCTCAAGCCGGGCGAGACCTGCGTGCTGGTCGGCTCGTCGGGGGTCGGCAAATCCACCCTGGTCAATGCCCTGGCCGGCGAGGAGCTGATGGCCACCGCCGCGATCCGCGAGGGCGATGCGCATGGGCGCCATACCACCACCCACCGGGAGCTTGTGCGGCTGCCCGGCGGCGCGCTGATCCTCGACACGCCGGGCATGCGCGAGTTCGGCCTGCTGGAGGTCGGCGACGGCCTGGACGCCACCTTCGAGGACATTGATGCCCTGGCCCGCGAGTGCCGCTTCCGCGACTGCGGCCACGCCAACGAGCCCGGCTGCGCGGTGCGCGCCGCGCTTGAGACGGGCGCCCTCGACGAGGCCCGCTGGAAAGGCTTCCAGAAGCTGCAGCGCGAACTCAACTTCCTCGAAGCCAAGGAGGACCGCGCCGCGCGTCAGACCAACCGCAAGCACTGGATCGCCATCGCCAAGGCCAACAAGGCCAGCAAGAAGATCAAGGGCGAGTGGTAAGCGTGAGCCTGTCGGCGGGTCGAACCTAGGCGTTCCTTCTCCCCCTGAGGGAGAAGGAAGCTATTTGCCGCCGTGCAGGTTCAACAGGTCGAGCATGTCGCTGGCGTGTTCTTCCTCGACCGCCAGGATGGACTCGATCATGGTCCGCGTCGTCGGGTCGTTGTCGCCGAAATAGCGGATCAGTTCGCGGTAATGATCGACGGCGATACGCTCGGCGATCAGGTTTTCCTTGATCATCGAGACCAGGTCCTTGCCGGTCTGATATTCCGAGGCCGAACGGCCGGTCAGGGTCTGAGGGTTGAAGTCGGGCTCGCCGCCGAGCTGGTTGATGCGCTCGGCCACCGACATCGCGTGTTCCTGCTCTTCCTTGGCATGGGTGGCGAATTCCTTCTTCACGCCCTCGCTGGCCAGGCCGCTGGCCATGATCGAATGCTGCGTATAGCGCAGCACGCAGACCAGCTCGGTGGCCAGCACGGCCTGCAGGATCTCGATGGTCTTCTTGGCGTCGCCGACATAGCTGTCGTTGACCGGCCCTTGGGCGATGTTCTTGCGCGCGCGATCGCGCAGGGTTTTGACGTCGCTCAGAAAGGGGGTGTCGCTCACGGGTGGCTCCGATGCTGGATGAAGGATCTTTAGGCGCTTCGGCCTAACCGGCCCTGGTATTCCTCTGTTCGCCGGCGTCGGGCGCGGGATGCCGCCACGGCTCGCCGTTGCCCTTCGCCGCGGCGAACTGGTAGCCGGCGAATTCCCAATGCGGCAGGGCGTCGAACCAAGCCTCCAGAAAGCCCTTTCGGTCGTTCTGGTGATCGAGATAGTAGGCGTGCTCCCATAAATCGCAGACCATGAGCGGCGTCAAATCCGATTGGATGACGGTGTCGTCCGCGTCGTGGGTCGAGCGCACCGCCAGGGTGCCGCTCTTGTCGGCGACGAGCCAGACCCAGCCGGAGCCGAAGTGGCCGACGCCCTCGGTGACGAAGGCCTTTTTCAGGCCGTCCAGACTGTCGAACGCGGCGTCGATCGCCTTGGCCAGATCGCCGGCCGGCCGCTCGCGATGAGGGGTCATGGACGACCAGAAGAAGGTGTGGTTCCAGGCCTGGGCGGCGTTGTTGAACAGTTTTTTGTCGCCGGCCTTCGAGGCCTCGACGATGGTCTGCTCCAGGGTCCCGGGCGTCTTGCCCGCCTTCTCCAGGAGCTCGTTCAGCGTCTTGACGTAGGTCGCGTGGTGCTTGTCGTAGTGGAAATGCAGCGTGCGCTCGGAAATCACGGGTTCGAGCGCGTCGTAGCCGTAGGGCAGCTTGGGCAGTGTAAACATGGCGGGGTGCTCCTTTGCGAGATAACCCGCGGCCAGCATCTTTGGTTCACGCGTTCGAGATCAAAACCGCGGGGCTCACGGGCCCTCGACCAGGCGTTCCAAGGTCAGGCGAGCCATGGCCTCAAGGCGCGGGTCGTCGATCGCGCCCGCGTCCATCAGCACCGCGCCCAAGCGACCGCCCAGCCCCGCGCGTCGGCGGCCTGGGCGCGTTCTCGGTGGTCACTTGGGCGACTGGACGACCAGTTCGGAGACCAAGATCGCGCTGCCGTCGGGATGTTTGTAGGTCGCCTCGAAGCTGGTGGTCTGCACCAGATGAACGTCGTCGCCCTGTCGGATGATCACCGCGCCGTCGGTGAATTCCTGCGGCGTGGCGGCCGGACCCTGGAAGACCCCGTCGCCCGGCACGAAGACCGCGTCGCACAGGTCCTGGCCGCTGCGCCGATAGAGGCCAAAGTCGGCGATGCCGGTGTCGGGGCCGGCGCGGACCATGGTGCTTTCGACCGCGGCCCTGGCTGAATTGTAGATGGCGATCTGACCCATGTCCTCGGCGGCGAACTGCAGCAGGCTCTTGAATTGGGCGAGGGTCAGCTTGTTAGGGTCGGCGGCCAGATTCGCCGTCGCGGCCGCCAGCTGTTTGGCCTCGCGCTGGGTGATCAGGCCGAAGATGACCACCTCCTTGCCGTCGCCCTGGGCGGCCTGGTAGCAGCGATCGTCGGGATTGTAGAAGACCACGCCGCTGCCGGTGATGGGCTTGCCGGCCCAGTCCAGGAACGGGCCTGACCCCTGCGGCGGCTCAAGCGGCTCGCCGCCGCCCTTGAAGGCCGGGACCGGGATGACGAACCTCAGTGTGTCGGAGACCACCGGCGTGCTCGCCTTGGGTCCGAAATCGATCTGATCGGCGGTGATCAGGCGGGGCACGCGCAACTCTTCCGATGGGATCGACCCGGCTACCCTAGCTAAGCTTTGCCTCCGCGTGCAATCGGGCGTGTGCTGGGTTTGAAGTCCGCCCGCGCATTGGGTCGATCTCGGTGCGGACTTCAAACCCAATAAGCACACGAGGAAACCAAACGATTCCAGTGTGGCTCTTGATTCAGAAATTCGCTCCGGGCTCGCCACAAGGCGATGGCGAGTTTCTGAATCGCCACACTGGGCGCCTTATCTCAGCCACATTCTCCGACGCGGCAGGTCCAGGGTGAGCACAAGGCCATTCCAGGCCGGGCCGCCGATCACCCCGGCATAGGCCGGGCCGGCGTCCGCGGCGGGCGGCGTCTCGTCAGCGAAATTCACTTGCGGGCCTGTGATCCGCCGGCCGGCGACATCCAGCGAGTCCACATGCCCGCGCTCGATGGTCGACTCGCCGGCGACACCCAGCCCGATATCACGGGTCCCCCGCGCATCGCCGAGCGCCGACTGGGCGAAGGGGGCCCAGAACTCGATGGCGGTGTT
>CALAEG010000110.1 GCA_937890965.1 uncultured Caulobacteraceae bacterium
CTCGCCGGAAACCTGTGCGAGTGTGGGCATACGGGTGCCCAGCCAATGTCACGAAACCACCAAAAGCGGGCTCCCGGGGGCTGTTAGCCGCCCGCCGGAGTGACAGCCGGAGTTTTTCCCGCCGCTAGCGCGATACCGTCTAGGAACAGTTTCCGCTCGCGCGGACGCGGGAACCAGATTCGCGCGACCTCCGCGATCGTCCCGATCGACTGGCTTTCGAACTGCGCCAGAGCCTCCTGGGCATCAGCGGTCTGCCCGACATGGCCGTGCAGCGCGGCCAAGACAGCGTAGCTGACAGGCAGTCGAATCGCGGTGGTCCGGAATAACGCCAGGGCCTCGTCAAACCGCGCCTGCTGAAACCGCGCCGAGGCCAGATACATCCGCATGTACCCATTCATGGCCGAAATGGGATCGAGCCGCATCGCCGACTCAAGATGCTCGGCCGCGAGATCAGGCTCGCCGCATTTTAGTCGAAGCGATCCGCTGGTCATCAGGACGAACGCGGACGCCGGGTTCAGGGCGATGGCGCGGTCCATCAGCGCGACGGCGCGGTCCAGACGTCCTTCCAGCCCCGGCAGGCTGACAGCGACCTCGCAGAGCACCCTGGCGTCTTCTCCGCCGAGCCTCAAGGCGCGCTCCGCCAGCTCCAGACCGCGGCGGCGGACCTGTTCGGGATCGTCGCTCCACCGGTGGTCGATCACCTGGCGGCGGCATACGCAGGACATGGACATCGCCATCACGAAGTCGGGGTCCAGGGCAGTCGCGTGATCGAGCAGATCGATCGCCGTCAACATCTCGGCTTTTCGCGACAGCCGGAAGAGCGAGGCGGCGCGAAGATAGAGATCGTAGCTGGTCATATTGGCGGTGGGCCGCGTCGCCGCCTTCACCTCCTCCATGTCCTGCACCGTGTTTTCGATCACGCCAGCCACGCGCGCCGCCACCCGGTCCTGCAGGGCGAAGACGTCCTCCATCGTATCGTCCAGGCGGTCGGCCCAGATCTCCGCCCCATTGCTGGCGTCGACCAGGTGCAGGACGATGCGGACCCGCCCGCCGGCCTTGCGCACGCCGCCCTCCAGCACGTAGCGCACGCCCAGTTCACGCGCCGCGTCCTGCGGGCTCATCGCCTTGCCGTCGGAGACCAGGTTGTCGCCGGCGGAGATCACGAAGATCGATTTGAAGCGCGACAGGGCGCTGACGATCTCCTCGACCACCCCATCGACAAAATAGTCCTGCTCCGGATCGTTGCTCAGATTGGCGAAGGGTACGACGGCGATGCTCGGCTTCAACTGAGACTGCGGCAGGGCTTCCACGACCGGCGCCGCCGCCACCGGCCGACCCGCCGGCGGGCCGCCGGCCAGGGTGGCGATGCTGGCCGCGACCCGGCGCCAGCCCGGCGCGTCCAGGTCCCCGCTCCAACCGATCATGTCGGCGCACTGGATGCGGTCGAACGGCATGGGCAGGTGAGCGCCGTCGATGGTGAGCTGGACCAGCTTGCCGTTTTCGCGGGCGTGATCGGCTTCCGACTGGACCCATTGCGACTTCGCCGCTTCCGCCGACCAGACGACCACGACCGCGGCGGCGGCCTGCAACTCTTCCTCGATCACGTCGGCATAGGCGCGGTGGGCGGGAATCGCATCGTCGAGCCAGACGCCGTAGCCCTGCGACCGCAGGGCTTGCGCCACGGCCTGCGCCTGCTTGGCCGTCGAACGGGCATAGGAGATAAAAATGTCCGCCATGGACGCACGGTCCCCCTAGCCGCAGGCGACCCTATCGACCGCGCCAAGCGAGGGGCAAGGGAAAGCTGGCCGGCTCCTGCCGAATGTCCGCTAACCCCCCATAGCGGTCGTTCCCGGAGTCCGCTTTCGGGCGCCAGGATGGCCGCGGTGCGCCGGTCACTGGCCGTGCAGCATTTGCAGCGCCTCCTTCAGGCTGCGCTGCATGCGATTGAAGGATTTCGAAAGCCCGGCGATCTGGTCATTGCCTTCGCGGACATATTCCGGCGTATCGACCTCGCCCATGCTGACCGCCTCGGCGGTCTTGGCCATTTTGTCGATCGGCCCGATGACCACCACCCCCAAAAGCACGTTCAGCAGGATGAACAGCACCGCGAACACGCCAAGATAGAGCACAAGGAAGAGGTTGCGCACCTGG
>CALAEG010000111.1 GCA_937890965.1 uncultured Caulobacteraceae bacterium
GGGGGTTGCCGCGCTCCAGCTCTTGGATGCCGGCGATCCGTTGCATCAAGGGCATAAGAGGTCCGTTTCTGAGCGGCCTGTCTTTGTTCGCCACTTCATAGTGATGAAATAGGGGAAGGCCTCCATCTGCGTACTGAGCCTCCGCTTCGTCGTCCACAAGGACGCCATCAAAGTCGAAAGCAATTCTAAGTTGATTGTCGAAGTCTTTGTCCTTCACTGCGCAAGGTAACACGTGCCCGGCCGGGTACCCTTTCGTGATCGCGTCCTTAACTTCTTCTTTGTTTGTACTGAGGTAGAGGCACGCGTTTACCGCCTTCATGTATGGAAACGGTGCCACACCTGAAAGAAAAAACGCACGTGAGATGTCCAATTCGTAGTGCGGCATGGCCGCCATCATTCGCCGTCCGGCTTCTGGATCGTTCCGAGAGAGAATCACTACTTCAACCGGAGCTTCGTCTGGGAATAGCTTGTTTAAGTGAAGCAATCGCCTAACCCGTCTTATTCACGGTGACCCGTTTGAGGGTGTGGCGGGCGTAGCGTAACACGTTGGTTTAGAATAGGATTTGGTTGCTTAAGCCGACCCTGTTCCGAACCGCGGAGGCGCCACGCCCGCCATGGATGACGATACCGATCTTCTGTTCGATCTGCCAAGCGTGTCGCGCAAGAAGGTGAGCGCGGCCTTCGACGGCGGGCGCATCACTTCGGACGGCGGCGTGGCGCTGCTGGCTCTGGCCGACCGGCGGATCGGCATCGTCGATCGGCTCGCCGGCCTGATCGCCGACCCGCGCGATCCGGCCCTGATCACCCATTCGCTGGCCTCGATCCTGCGCGCGCGGGTGCTGGCCATCGCCTGCGGCTACGAGGACGCCAACGACCTGGATCGCCTGCGGTGCGACCCAGCGTTCAAGTTGGCCTGCGGGCGGCTACCGGACAGCGGCGGTGACCTGTGCTCGCAGCCGACGGTCTCGCGCTGGGAGAACGCGCCGGACCTGAAGACCATCATCCGGCTGACCTATGCGCTGGTGGACGCCTGGTGCGCCAGCTACGCCCATGAGCCCGAGGCGGTCACGCTCGACATCGACGACACCCTGGACGTGGTCCACGGCGCCCAGCAGCTCTCGCTGTTCCACGCCCATCACGACGAACGCTGCTTCCTGCCGATCCATATCTACGACACCGCCATGGGCCGCCCCGTGGCGGTGATCCTGCGGCCGGGCAAGACGCCGTCAGGCAGGGAGGCGGCCGGCTATCTGCGCCGGCTCTATCGCCGCGTCCGCCATCATTGGCCCACCACGCGCCTGACCATCCGCGGCGATGGTCACTATGGCCGGCCCGAGGTGATGGACTGGTGCGAGAAGCATGGCGTCGACTACCTGTTCGGCGTCACCGGCGCGCCGGCCCTGCACGCTGGCGTCGAACACGCCGCCGATCCGATCCGCGTCGAGCGCGCCGAGACCGGCGCGGCCGCCGTGCGGGGCTTCGCCGAGACCCGGTACGCGGCCAGGTCCTGGAAGTGTGAGCGCCGCGTCGTCGCCCGCATCGAGGCCACCCCGCTGGGCCTCGACATCCGCTACGTCGTCACGTCGCTGGAAACCCCGAGCCCGCAGGAGATCTACGCCACCCTCTACTGCGCCCGCGGCCAGGCCGAGAACCTGATCAAGCTGCACAAGGCCCAGCTGGGAAGCGACCGCACCTCCTGCCGCTCGCCCATGGCCAATCAGATGCGCCTGATCCTGCACACCGCCGCCTACTGGCTGATGCTCACCGTCCGCGACGCCGTGCCCAAGACCCACGCCCTGGCCAAGGCCGAGTTCGCCACCCTGCGCGCCAGACTCCTGAAGATCGGCGCCCGCATCCGCGAGACCGCCCATCGCGTCCGCATCGCCTTCGCCGCCGCCTGTCCGGACGCGGCGCTCTTTCGCGACCTGGCCATCGCCCTCAGGCCGGCTCCAGCCTGACACCAGGGGCATAGCCCTGACCGATAAGCCCTCGTCTCAACCCCCTCGGAGATCAAATCCTCAGGCCAGACCCCGGTGAAAACCCCACCGCGAGGAACTGCGCGCCCAGCACATCACCGCCGCCTCCCGCGCTCCGACATCGCCGCCGTGAATAAGACGGGCTAAGGGTGTCGGAACACCAACGTCGGACCTGCGCGTGCAAAGGCATCGACAGTGCGCTTTCAGGGCCAATCGACGAGTCGTGTTCCTGAAAAACGACGAGTCCGCCAGGCCGAAGTGACTGGACAAGTCTTCGAACTGTTGATGTTGGATCGTCCTGGTAAATCAGGACCCTGCGGCCGACGACGGCGTCAAACCAGTCAGGGAGGAAAGGTAGATCGGAAAGATCACCTTCAACGAAAGTCACGTTGGCTGCGCTGAGTTGGACCGCCCGCTGGCGCGCCCATTCGAGAGCCCGGCTGTCGCGGTCGACACCGATCACTTGACCAGTCTCGCCGACAAGTTCCGCCAGCATAAACGTGACCAGACCCACGCTGCACCCGACGTCGAGCACATGCATGCCGGGCTCAATGCCAGCGTCTTTC
>CALAEG010000112.1 GCA_937890965.1 uncultured Caulobacteraceae bacterium
CAATCGTGCCGATGTTGCAGTGCGGCTTGTTGCGTTGGAATTTTTCCTTGGCCATTTCTCAAGCTCCAGCCCGTCGGGGGCTAATGTCGGTGGGTGTGTGTGGGGTTTTGGGTGAGGGTTGCTAAGCGAACTTCTTGACCACTTCGTCGGCCACCGCCTGCGGCACCGCTTCGTAGTGGTCGTACTGCATGGTGAACTGGGCGCGGCCCTGGCTCATGCCGCGCAGCGTGCTGACATAGCCGAACATATTGGCCAGCGGCACGAAGGCGTTGATCACCTGGGCGTTGCCGCGCTGGTCGGTGCCCTGGATCTGGCCACGACGCGCGTTCAGATCGCCGATGACATCGCCGACATAGTCTTCCGGCGTCACCACCTCGACCTTCATGATCGGCTCGAGCAGCTTCGGCCTCGCCTGGTCGCGCAGTTCGCGGAAGGCGGCGCGGGCGGCGATTTCGAAGGCGAGCACGCTGGAGTCGACGTCGTGATAGTCGCCGTCGATCAGCGTTGCCTTGAAGTCGATGACCGGGAAACCGGCCAGGAGGCCGTTTTCCTTGGCCTGGGCCAGGCCCTTTTCGACGCCGGGGATGAATTCCTTCGGCACGTTGCCGCCGACCACCTTGGACTCGAACGAATAGCCGACGCCCGGCTCGACGGGCTCGAACACCACCTTGATGCGGGCGAACTGGCCCGAACCGCCGGTCTGCTTCTTGTGGGTGTAGTCGATCTCGGTCTTGCGCCCGAGCGTCTCGCGATACGCAACCTGGGGCGCGCCGATATTGGCGTCGACCTTATAGGTGCGGCGCAGGATATCGACCTTGATGTCGAGATGCAGTTCGCCCATGCCGCGGATGATGGTCTGGCCGCTCTCCTGATCGGTGGAGACGCGGAAGGACGGATCCTCCGCCTGCAGCTTGGCCAGCGCCACGCCCAGCTTTTCCTGGTCGGCCTTGGTCTTCGGCTCGACGGAGACCTCGATCACCGGATCGGGGAATTCCATCTTTTCCAGGATCACCGGCGACTTTGAGGGATCGCACAGGGTGTCGCCCGTGCGCGTCTCTTTCAGCCCCGCCAGGGCGACGATGTCGCCGGCATAGGCTTCCTTGACGTCCTCGCGGTTGTTCGAGTGCATGAGCAGCATGCGGCCAACGCGTTCCTTGCGGTCGCGGGTGGAATTGACCAGGCCCATGCCGGTTTCGAGCTTGCCCGAATAGATGCGGCAGAAGGTGAGCGAGCCCACGAAGGGGTCGTCCATGATCTTGAAGGCCAGCACGGCCAGCGGCTCGTCGTCCGCCGGATGGCGCTCGACCTCTTCGCCGGTGCGATAGTCGATGCCCCGGGTCGGCGGAATGTCGATCGGCGACGGCAGATAGTCGACCACCGCGTCGAGCAGGGGCTGGACGCCCTTGTTCTTGAAGGCCGAGCCGCAGAGGATCGGATAGAAGGCGCCGGTCAGAACCGCCTTGCGCAGGCACTTCTTGATGGTCTCTTCCGGCACATCTTCGCCGTTGAGATAGGCTTCCATCGCCTCGTCATCGAGTTCGACGGCGTTTTCGACCATGTAGTGGCGCGCCGCGTCGCAGGCGTCCTTCATGTCGGCCGGAATCTCTTCGTCGTGATATTTCGCGCCCAGGCCTTCGTCTTCCCAGACGACCGCCTTCATGCGGACCAGGTCGACCAGCCCGCGCAGCGTGGTTTCCGCGCCGATCGGCAGCTGGATCGGCACGGCTTTCACGCCCAGCCGCTCGCGGATGGTGCGCACGCAGAATTCGAAGTCGGCGCCGATCTTGTCCATCTTGTTGACGAACACGATGCGCGGAACATTGTAGCGGTCGGCCTGGCGCCAGACGGTTTCGGTCTGCGGCTCGACGCCCTGGTTGCCGTCGAGCACGGCGACGGCGCTGTCGAGCACACGCAGCGAACGCTCGACCTCGATGGTGAAGTCGACGTGGCCGGGGGTGTCGATGATGTTGAGGCGCTTGCCGTTCCAATAGGCGGTGGTGGCGGCGGAGGTGATGGTGATCCCCCGCTCCTGCTCCTGCTCCATCCAGTCCATGGTGGCCGCGCCGTCGTGCACTTCACCGATCTTATGGCTCTTGCCGGTGTAGTAGAGGATCCGCTCGGTCGTGGTGGTCTTCCCCGCATCGATGTGGGCCATGATGCCGAAGTTGCGGTAGTCCTCGATTTTATGAAGGCGGGGCATGGCTGAGTACGACTTTTCGAGTGGACGGACGGCTTGAGCGCGAGCGCGGGCGGTTTAGCTCAAACCGCCCGGTCACGAAAGGGTATGGGTCTTGAAGACGCCTTAGATAGGCGCCTACCAGCGATAATGCGAGAAGGCCCGGTTGGCTTCCGCCATCTTGTGGGTGTCTTCGCGCTTTTTCACCGCCGTGCCGCGGTTGTTGGAGGCGTCCAACAGCTCGGCGGCCAGCTTTTCGGTCATGTTGTTTTCGCCGCGCTTGCGCGCCGCGGTGACCAGCCAGCGGATGGCGAGCGCGCGGCGACGATCGGGACGCACCTCGACCGGCACCTGATAGGTGGCGCC
>CALAEG010000113.1 GCA_937890965.1 uncultured Caulobacteraceae bacterium
GCCGCGATCATGGGCACGGTCGCGGTCTACAGCCTGTGGAAGCCGAAGAGCGTCTACGACAACGTCCATGTCGAGACCGGCCCGCGCGCGCATCCGTGGACGGATTTCAAACGGCTGGTGCGGCATTGGCCGGCCTATCCGGCCCTGCTGATCTGGCTGTTGTGGAACTTCGCGCCCGGTTCGCAGACGCCGCTGCAGTACTATCTGCAGAACCAGCTCCACTCCAACGACGCACAGTGGGGCCTGTGGAACGCTATCTTCGCGGCGTCCTTCATTCCGACCTTCATGCTGTTCGGGGTGCTCTGCCAGCGCTTCTCGCTGAGACCCCTGCTCCTTTGGGGAACCGTCTTCGCGGTGCCGCAGATGGTCCCGCTGCTGTTCATCCACACCGTGACCGGCGCCCTGATCGCCGCGGCGCCCATCGGCCTGATGGGCGGCGTCGCCACCGCCGCCTACATGGATCTGCTGATCCGATCCTGCCCGCGCGGCCTGCAGGGCACGATCCTGATGATGTCCACCGGCCTCTACTATCTGGTCTCGAGGTTTGGCGACGTCCTGGGCACCAACCTTTATGACCACTACGGCGGCGTGAAGGGTTTCCAGGTCTGTGTGATCGCCATCACCGTCGTCTATGCCTCGATCCTGCCGGTCCTGCTGCTGGTGCCAAGACGCCTGACCGCGACGGCCGACGGTCAGGCCCCCGAAGTCGCCTTCACCGCCGACTGAACGCCGCGCCGGGACGTCACCAGGGCGACAGCGCCGAAAACCAGCAGTCCGACGGCCGCCAGCACCGCTTCGCTGGCCAACATGGCGGACGATCCCCAGCGCGTCTGGACCTGGCCCTCGATGAGGGCGACGTAGAGGATGGGGATGTTCGAGAAGCAAGCCAGCAGGTTGTACTTGGTGGCGGCCGCCCCCTTGCCGATGGTCTCCAGCGTCAGGGCCGAGAAGCCGGCATAGGCCACGCCGTTGGTGGCGGTGTAGGCGAGCGCGAAGACGACGAACATGATCGGCGTGTGCGGCGCCAAGGCCATGGCCAGGGCGCAGGCCGCCTGAATGACCGCGAACAGGGCGTAGGCGCTCTTGCGCTCGAGTCGGTCGCAGACGAAGCCGGCCCCGATGGCGCCGACCGTGGCGAAAAGGCCGCCGGCGACGCCGGACACCACCGCCACCAGGTCGGCCGAGGCCTTCCAGTCGCCGGCGATGGACGGCATCAGATTGGACGCCGTGCCGGTCCCGAGCGGCAGGACGAAGATCAATAGCGCCAGGAACCCCGCCCGCGAGCGGGCGATGCTCCAGGCGTCCTTGGCCACGCCCCACAGGCTCCGCACATAGCTGCGATGGCGGTGGTTGTAGGACGGCTCGGGCAGGACCAGCAGCGGCAGGGCGCAGAGCAGGATGGCGACGCCCAGCACGCAGCTGCCGATCCAGGGCTGGGCCAAATGGGTGGCCATCCACAGGCCCGCGCCGCCGCCGAGCCCGGCCCCGCCGATATTGCCGGCCTGGCTCCAGCCGCCCGCCTGGCCCTTTTGCGCCTCGGTCGTGGCGTGAGCCATGAGGATTTCCGCCGCCATGCCGAGGAAGGTCACCGCGACGTTGAGCAGAAAGGCCAGCGGTCCCAGATAGCCGATCGAGGCCGGCCCCAGCGGCGCGGTCCCGGCGATGGCCACGCCCAGGGCGACCACCACAGCGGCGGCCGCGTACCAACCCTTGGTCTTGAAGGTGGTGTCCACCAGGGGCGCCCACAGCACCTTGAAGACGTGCGGGGCGGTGGCGAAGGCGATCAGCCCGGCGATCTCCGCCGTCGTGACCCCCGATTTCCTGAGCTGATAGGCCAGCGCGACCGACAGATAGCCGGCGACCGTCCCGAACGGCAGGTAGAGCACCAGGAAGACGATCGGGTGCACCGCCCGCCGTTCCGTGGCCGCTCCCGCCTCCATGCCTCGCTCCCGCGTTCCGGCGCGAGTGGGACCTAAATGCGCCGCCTCGTCCAGCGTTGCGAACCGTGGAACTGGCCAGCGATCGCGGTTGCGCGATAATCCCCCATCGCTACCGCCTGGGCCGCCAGGTCACGTCCGGGCCGCTGTAAAGCTTGTAGGGTCCGCGATGGGGTTCGACCCATGCCGAAACGGTGACCAGCGTGCAGGCCGCCCGCTCTGCCTCGCTGAGGCGCCAATACCACTTGCTGGCGGCGCTCGGCGGATCATCGGCGAACAGGTCTTTTTGCGGACGGCTGGCGGTCGTGACCGGCTCGGCGCCCTCCAGGTCGGCCCTGGCGGCGAAACGCATCTGGTTAGCCATCCCGAAAATGTCCCCCGTTCGCTCGTGGCGAGTCAATCAGCGACCGGCGCCGTTTCAGGTTCCTCGGCAAGGATGGCGCGAGGCGACCCGGCCCTGGCGCCGACGGCCGAAGCGAACCTCGGTTAGAGCCGTCCCCCAAAGCCCCGCCACGCACACGCCCGATTAACTAAGGCCGCTCACAATGGCGCCCTACCGGAGCGGCCGATGAGCGATTCCGCGCCTCTTGACCTGGCGCCTGAAGATGAAGAGCCGGCCGAGCCGCCGCCGTCGAAGGCGCGCCTGGCGCTGCTGAAACGGCTGGCGGACGTGGTTTGCCTGCCGTCCAGCCGCGTCAACGCCTTTGAACGCGCGATGACGTCGGACCTGCTGATCGAGATCCTGCGCGACGCCACCATCGATGAGCGCACGCGAGTGGCCCAGCGCCTGTGCAGCGTGATCGATGCACCCGCGGCCCTGGCGCGGCTGATCCTGCGCGATGTGATCGAGGTCTCCGCGCCAGTGCTGGAAACCTGCACCTCGCTTGGCGATCCTGAACTGATCGACTGCGCCCGCAACGCGACCATCAAGCACCGGCTGCTGATCGCCGTGCGCCGCGACATTTCCGAACTGGTCTGCGAGGCCCTGGTCGAGCCGATGGAGGCGCCGGTGATCGAGGCGGTGCTGCGCAACGAGACCGCGCGGCTCTCCTCCAACGCCCTGGAAATCCTGGTCGCCGCCACCCGCGAACATACGCGCAGCATCCCGCTGCTGCTCAAGCGCGCCGAGCTTCGGCCCAGCCACGCCTACATCCTGTTCTGGTGGGCCGACGCCGATGCGCGCCGCACGATCCTGCAGCGGTTTGCGGTGTCGCGCGAGGTGCTGCAGGAGGCCGCAAGCGACGTCTTCTCCCTGGCGGCGGCCGAGAAATGGGCCGATCCGCTGTCGCGCAAGGCGCTGCAGTTCATCGAACGGCGCCAGCGCAACCGCGCTGCCATCGAAAAGAGCCCGTTCAACAGCCTGGAAGACGCCGTCGCCGCCGCCCAGACCGGCATGACCCGCGAGATCGCCGAGGAAATCTCCTACCTCTCCGGCCTTAAACCCACCACGGGCGCCAAGATCTTCACCGATCCCGGCGGCGAACCGATCGCCATCCTCTGCAAGGCCACCGGTCTGCCCAAGGCGGCGATCAAGGCGCTTTGGCGCGGCTTGCGCCGGCGCGAGACCGACTCGTCCGGCGAACTCTGGCCGGCGCTGGAACGGGTGCTGATCATCCACGACATGATCGCCGTCGATCGGGCCCAGACGGTGCTGCGTTACTGGAACTGGTCGCTGTCCTCGGCCCTGACGCCCGCCCTGCTCAAGGCCATCCGCGACGGCGACGAAGAGGGGCTGGACGAATATTCGCTGCCCCAGCGCGCCGCCATGCTGGCGCTCTCCTCCGACTTCACCCGTTGAGGGCCGCCGTCAGGACGACTTGTCCGCGCGGCTAAGCAAGACCACGACGCCAGCTTGCAACGATGTTGGGCTTAGCGTCGTCTTGGTTATCTCAATTGTTATTTGACAGCGTTTGTTGATCGGACTCGTGCGGTTGGTTGTTGTCTTGCCGTGACAAGCTCGTTATGAAAGCTTTCAAGGTGCGTAAGAATCGGCGCCTCTCATAAAATCGCAAACGTCGACAGGCAAGATGAACATGGACGACAAATCGGAAATCATTGAGATGACGGCGGACATCGTGTCCGCCTATGTCGGCAACAATTCTGTATCGGCGAGCGAACTGCCATCGCTGATCCAGAGCGTGCACCGCGCCCTGGCCGGCGTGTCAAACGGCGGCGAAGCTGTTGAAGCCGCGCCGAAAGAGCCCGCCGTGCCGGTGAAGCGCTCGATCACGCCCGACCATCTCGTGTGCCTGGAGGATGGCCGCAAGTTCAAGTCGCTGAAGCGGCACCTGCGCACCAAATACAATATGAGCCCCGAGGATTATCGGGCGAAGTGGGGCCTGCCCAAGGACTATCCGATGGTCGCCCCCAACTATGCCAAGGCGCGCTCCGAGCTCGCCAAGCAGATGGGTCTGGGCCAGGGCGGACGTCAGGCGCCGGCGCGCCGCGGCCGCTAACCGACCGACGACTTTCAGCATTCAGCGAAACGCCCGTCGCCTTGTCGCGGCGGGCGTTTTCGCTTGCGCCCGATTCACCGCTCAAGCGATAGTGAACGCGCCTGATTCCAAAGACTTGTTAGTGACTCCCAATGATCGCCCAAATCGGCGGCCCCGCGACTGCTGTCCGCGCCCATGAGGAGATTTTCGCCTACTGGGCGTCGCTGCGTCAGGGCGGCCGCCTGCCCAGCCGCGCCAGCATCCATCCCGCCGACTTCAAACGGCATCTGCCGACGGTCAGCCTGATCGAGGTGCGCTCCGATCCGCGCGACTACCACCTGCGGCTGGCCGGAACGGGCCTCTACGGCGTCTATGGCCGCGAGATCACCGGCCATACGCTGGAGGAGGTCTACAACACCGCCGCCACCGACTATTGGCGCACCGAGCTCGACAAGGTGGTGGCCGAGCGACGCCCGGGCGTCGGCGTGCACAACTTCGCCTGGCGCGGGGCGGGGCATCTGTCGATCCTGTGGCTGCGTCTGCCATTGTCCTCGAACGGCGTCGACGTCGACATGATCCTCGGCTACGACGCGGTGCTGGGCGTGCAGGGCGACCGCGTGTTCAGCGGCATAAGAGCCGCCTAACCGGCCATGGCCCTGGCGGCCTCGGCGTCGCGGCGGATGCGCTCGACCATCGAAAACAGCCCGTTCGAGCGCTGGGCGGAGAGCGCGCCGACCAGTCCCAACTGCTCGAAACCGGCGCGCGCGTCGATCTCGAGAATCTCGGCCGGCGTCCGACCGGAATACAGCCTGAGCAGGATGGCGATCAGGCCGCGCACGATATGGGCGTCGGAATCGCCGCGGAAATCCAGTCGCCCGTCCGGTCGGTGCTCGGTGATCAGCCAGACCTGGCTGGCGCAGCCGCGCACCTTGTTGGCGTCCGAGCGTTCGTCGTCGCTCAGCGGCGCGAGCGTACGGCCAAGGTCGATGACGTAGCGATAGCGCTCCTCCCAGTCGCCCAGGAGGTCGAACTCGGCCTTCAGTTCGTCGAAGGCGATGTCGGTTTGCGCGGTCATCTTCGAAGCGGACTTAAGGGGCGCGAGCGGCCCCGGCAATGACTTGTCCACAAGGCGCGACCACAGCTTGTCCCCAGCGTCTCGTCGCGTCGCGGGCGAGCGGGCTCGCGCGACTCCCTCGACGTCGGTAGTCTGCGCCCAGACGCCCATGACTCTCGCCACAGCCACAGAGGTGAATTCACCCGCCCAGGCGCCCGCCGCATCGGCGGTGAGCGAGGAGCTGCGCAATGTGCTCTGGTGGCACTGCGGCTGGGCGTTGGCCCTGACCGTTGCCGCGGTGGTCGTCTCGGTTGTCGCCCCCTGGTCCAACGGCGCGCCGGGTTTGGCGCTGATCGTCGGCGCCGCGCCGGCGATCGCGGCCATCGTGGCGCTGCGCTGGGAGACCGAGGGATCCAGGATCGGCTTGTTGGCGGTCTGGGCCCTGGCGGGCGCGGTGGCGGCCGGCCTGACCGGCGGGCTGACCGGGCCGCTGGCGCCCTGGTGCCTGGCGCCGCTGGCCGCCGCCATCCTGCTGGGCGCCCGGCGTATCTCCTGGGGCGCGGTGCTCAGCGTGCTCGCCCTGGCCAGCGTGGCGCTGGCCCAGGCGGCCGGCCTGACTCAGCCGCCGCCGACCGGGGTGCTGGCGGGGGCCCTGTCGCTGGTCGGCCTCATCACCATCACCATCGGACTGGCGGCGGCGATCCTGCTGCCGAGGTCTTTCCAGGCGCCAGCGACGACGTTGCACGACGAGGCGCCGCTCGCCGCCCTGGTCGCCGCCCAGCCGCTGCTGATCGCCACCTTCGACGCCGACGGCCGGATCGTGCACGCTCATGGCGGCCTGCGCGCCGACCTGGTCCGGCGGTTGACCGAGCGGGGCCTGATCGGCGCCGCCGAGCCGGACGCCCAGGCGGGACTCGAGACCGTGTTGTTCACCGCCGCCCAGGGCGGCCGCGGCGCGATCCGCTTTCCCCTCGCCGGGCCGGAACCGGTCTGGCTTGGCCTGGCCATGGCGCGGTCCGACGACGGCCGGCTGATCGGGGTCCTGCACGACGCCACCGCCGACCAGGCGCGCGAGACCGAGCTGGAAGCCGCCCGCGCCAATGCCGAGGCGCTGAACATCGGCAAGTCGCGCTTCCTGGCCAATATGAGCCACGAGCTGCGCACCCCGCTGAACGCCATCATGGGGTTTTCCGACATCATGCGGGAGCGGATCTTCGGTCCGCTGCCGGTCAAGTACGCCGAATATGCCGAACTGATCCACGACGCCGGCGCCCACCTGCTCGACCTGATCAACGACGTGCTCGACATGTCCAAGATCGAGGCGTCGAAATACGAGCTGGATCTCGAAGAGCTCGATACCCGTGAGCCGGTCTCGGCGGCGCTGCGCCTGATGCGGCTGCAGGCCGACGACGCCGGGGTGCAGCTGCGCGGCCTTCTGCCCAGCGAGCCGTTGGAGGGCGAGGCCGACCGACGGGCGCTGAAGCAGATCGTGCTCAACCTGGTCTCCAACGCCTTGAAGTTCACGCCGCGCGGCGGGCTGGTGACGGTCTCGCTGCAGGCCATCGCCGGCGCGCTGGAGCTCTCCGTTGCCGATACGGGCTTAGGCATCGCCGAGGGCGACCTGGAACGGCTGGGGCGGCCCTACGAACAGGCGGGCGACGCGGTTCAGCAGTCGAGGGGCACCGGTCTTGGCCTGTCGCTGGTGCGCGCCTTCGCCGAGCTGCACGGCGGTGAAATGTCCATCGAAAGCCGGCTGGGCGAGGGCACCGCGGTGACCGTGCGCCTACCGGTGCTGATAGAACCGCAGGCCGCGCAGCCGGTCGAGCCGCCGTCCGAGAGTGGCGCCGAGGTGATCGCTTTCAAGCCTCAGCGCTGAGACGAGGCCAGGAAGGCGCGACCCGCCGCGAAGTCGCCGACCTCGACATAGGCCGTGCGCACCTGCTCGCTGCCGTTCGCTCCGGCGAACAGGAAATCGATCGCCACGGCCTCGCGAGGGTCGAGCCCGCTCAGTGTCTGGGCCGCGGCCTTGGGAAAGCGGAAGGCCACCCCCTGGCGCGCGCCGTACGGCAGCAGCGTCGGGTCGGCGCTCCCGCGCGCCTCGGCCATGAAGGCCTTGGTCGCCGAGCGCGGCGGGGTGCGGGCGGAGAGCGGCGTCTTGCCGGCGCCAGCATGGATCCCATTGATGAAGGCGTCCGGCGCCAAGTTCGCGTCGCGCACCACCAGCCGCGCGGCATAGGGTTGCGCGCCGTCCGGAAAGATGGCCACGGCGACCAGCGAGCTTGGGCCATCGCCGCCGGCCAAGCCGAACACCAGCCGGCTGCCGTCAAACTGGTCGGTCTGGGACAGCTTCCAGATCGCCACGCGCCGGGAGGTCGAGCGGTCGGCGGTCCAGTCGGCGATCTCGCCCGGATAGCTCATGCGCTGCAGCTTGGAATAACCGTCGAACGCGGCGCGGACGCGAGTCGCGGCGGTGGCGATATCGGGCGAGCCGCAGGGCGTCGAGGCGATCTTTGCGTCGGCTCGCTGCTCGACCTGGTCGAGGATGGCGTCCTTCAGGCCGGAGCGCAGCGCAGCCCCGCGCGCCTGCGCCTCGGAAGCCTGCAGCGCCGAGCCGAGTTCGGGCGTGAACAGCCGGCAATGCTGGTCGGCCGCCGTCATCACCGCGCGCTCATAGAAGGCGTCGACCGCGGTCGCGTGGGCCAGAGCGGGAACCGCGAGCAAGGCAAACGCGCCAAGCCACCGGAGCGAACGGAAAAAGGCAGTCGGCGCAGGCGGCATGGATTTGTAGGCTCTCGCATCGGCGGAAAGGCGGCTAGGTTAGGCCGTAGCGTCTTTCCCGACCGTTAGCGGAGCGTCCTGACCTCGTGTTGCTGTCGAGCGACCTCTGGGTGGCGGCCCTGATCCGCCGCGCCGAACAGGGCGGGGCCTTCGCCATGATCGAGCGCAAGGGCGATCCGCGCGCCGGCGCGGTGCTGGTCAAGCTGGTCAACCGGCGCGACGGCTGGACCAGACTCTATGCCGAAGCCGTGCGTGGTGACGGTGAGCGGGTCTGGATGCAGCCGGCCGGCTCCCAGGTCGAGGCTGACCTCGACGCCTATGTCGAACGCAGCCGCCGCATCGATCCGGATCTCTGGGTGGTGGAGATCGACGACGTCAAAGGCCGCCATTTCCTGACCGAACCTGTGGAAGGCGAGCGGAACGGATGACAGCGTCCGCCGTCCGGGCTATCTCCGCGCGCCCATGAACGCCCTCACACCCGCCGCCGAAGCCGCGCGTCGCCGCACCTTCGCCATCATCTCCCACCCGGACGCCGGCAAGACGACGCTGACCGAGAAGCTGCTGCTGTTCGGCGGGGCGATCCGCGCGGCCGGCGCCGTGCGCGCGCGCGGCGAGCAGCGCCGCACCCGCTCCGACTGGATGAAGATCGAGCGCGAGCGCGGCATCTCGGTCTCGGCCAGCGCCATGACCTTCGATCATGCCGGCCTGATGTTCAATCTGCTCGATACGCCCGGCCACGAGGACTTTTCCGAAGACACCTACCGCACGCTGACGGCCGCCGACGCCGCGGTCATGGTGCTGGACGCCGCCAAGGGCATCGAGCCGCAGACCCTGAAGCTGTTCGAGGTCTGCCGCCTGCGCGACATCCCGATCATCACCTTCATCAACAAGATGGACCGCGAGGCGTTGGACCCGTTCGAGCTGCTCGACGAGATCGCCTCCAAGCTGGCCCTCGATCCCGCGCCGCTGTACTGGCCCGCCGGCTCCGGCGGCCGCTTCAAGGGCGTCCTGGAGCTGCGCTCGAACAAGTTCCTGCCGTTCCAGAAGAGCGGCGAGCAGCCGGCGCCCGTCGCGTTCAAGTCCAACGCCATCGCCGTCTGCCTCGATCCCGACGAACAGGGCGAGCTGGAGGAGGGCGCCATGCTGGTCCAGGAGGCGGCCAAGCCCTTCGACCCGCAGGCCTTTCTCGAGGGCCACATGACCCCGATCTTCTTCGGCTCGGCGCTGCGCCGCTTCGGCGTGCAGCAGCTGCTGGAGGGGATCGGCGCCTATGCGCCCGCGCCCAAGGCGGTGAAGGCCGAGCGCGGCGGCGAGGAGACCCATGTCGCGCCGGGCGATCCGGAAGTCTCTGGCTTCATCTTCAAGGTCCAGGCCAATATGGACCCCAACCACCGCGACCGCGTGGCCTTCCTCAGGCTCTGTTCCGGCGAGTTCAAGCGCGGCATGAAGCTCAAGGTGCAGAACACCGGCCGCCAGCTTTCGGTCAATGCGCCGATCATGTTCTTCGCCTCCGACCGCGAACTGGCCGAGGACGCCGTCGCCGGCGACGTGATCGGCATCCCCAACCACGGCATATTGCGCGTCGGCGACAGCCTCTCCGAAACCGGCCGGCTGCGCTTCGCCGGCCTGCCCAACTTCGCCCC
>CALAEG010000114.1 GCA_937890965.1 uncultured Caulobacteraceae bacterium
GGGCACCGGACTGGCGCTGCCAAACCCGCTTGCTCCCCTCGGTGAGCAAATGGCGCTGGCCTTTCCACCGGCAGGCCGAGGGAGCGAGGATCCGCTGGCCTCAACGCCGCCGGCGCGCGGAGCGCGACGCCCCTGCGACCAACTTCGCGCCATCGGCGCGTCCGTCGTCTCTCGTACAGATGAACTATCGTTCTCATGGGACTGTTCTAGGCGCCGGTCTTCCGGCGCCCGGGCGCTATATCTGCCCGCGAACACCACGGCCTCGGAATAGAGCGCCCTGCGGGCTTGGGCCGCCTCACGGACGGCCGCGTCGGCGGCCTCCATCTCGTCCAGGCGCGCCACCAGCGGGGCGAGGTCGTAAGCCTCCACACCGGCCGGGCGGTTGGCGCGGGTGTAGTCGCGGACCATGTAGCCGGCGGCCTCCAGCGCCCGCCTGTGCGCGCGAGCGGTGCTCTCGCTGCAGCCCAGGTAGTCGGCGATCAGCGCCGAGCTCGGCCAGACGCAGGCGATGTCCTGCTCGAGGCGGTCCTGGTTGAGGTGCTCGACGTAGAGCAGCAGCGTCAGGCGCTGCGGCAGGGTCAGCGTGGGCGTGCCCTTCAAGACCGCCCCGGCGATCCTGGCGACGCTCTCGCCCGGCTGCCAGCGCCATCGCTCGGCGCGGTCGCAGACCTCGGCGAAGTTGGGCGCCCGCTTGGCGAATCCAGGTCGCCAGTCGTCGTCAGGTGATGCGGTTTGCATATCGTCCCTCTAGGTTGGGACGAGGCCGTTTCGACGGTGCGAAACCGGCAGGCGTTGGAGACGCAAGTCTCCGTTTCCGGCCTTGACGACGCGAAAAGCGCCCCCTAGGGTGACCGGACCAAATCAGCCGCTACCACACGGCGTCCTGCGATTTCCGAAAGCCTCCAGCGTCAACTGGGGGCTTTCGCCGTTTTGGGGTCTCGTCTAGGTCAAGGCGGAATCCTCTCGAATTGCGCCGACCGCAGACGAATCCACCCGCGAATCGGCAGGGTGGAGCGTTGAGTGAGTCTGGCTTGAGCTGAAGCCCGCAAAGCGGGCGATATTGGCCAAAAAGGGCCATCTCGGCCGGTTGACGACCGCCCCCAATCGAGTCCGAGGGACGACTCGATTCTCTCGAAAGCGCGCTAAGCGGCGGCGGACGTTTTGCCGGCGGCGCTCTTGCGCCAGGTCTGGAAGCCGCGATCCGCCTCGATGAAGGTGGCCAGCATGTGCGGGACGAGCTGGTCGAGGTCGACTGACTGCCCGTTGGTCTCGACGTAGGCCCGCAGGTAGTCCGCCAGATCGACGGCGAGCTTGCCCTTCAGCCGCAGCTTCAGGTCGGTCGTCTTCTCTTCGGTCTCGATCCGGGTGAGGGCGAGGGTGGTGCTAGGCTGGCGCGCCATGGAGGGCTCCTTGTTCGGCGTAGAGGAAACGGTCGATCGCTGTGAAGGCGAGATCGGTGAGCTTCAGATTGTTGGCCAGCATGTGCGCGCGGACCCTCACGCACAGCCGGCAGGAGACCCGCACGGAGATGCGGTCCTTGGCTCCGCGGACGGCCGGGAAGGGGACCGCCACGCCGGCGTCCAGGGCGTCGGAGAGCTGGGCGAAGGCCCGCTCGTAGATGCACCGCACCGATCCGCGCGGGGACTTGCGCTTCAGTCGCTCGGCGGCCTGGACCATCTGCTGGTGCAGGCCTTCGGGCAGAAAAAGCCCGAGCTTCTCGGCGGGAGGGGTCATGGCAAACTCGTTCACTGGTAGGGGGCGAGGATCATGTCTTTGTTGACGATCACCCGAAGCGGCCAGCCGGCGCGGACCCGGATGGTGGGTTGGCGGTTCAGATCGCGCTCGGTGATCCTCTGGCCGACCTGCTGGGCTTCGTTGGAGACGCCGCTGGTGGCGCTGTTGATGACCAGGCCGCCGGAACTGCGCGCGCCGGCGTCCTGGGCGGAGGCCGCGCCGACGCTGAAGAGAGTCGAGAGCACGACCCCCTTGGCGAGCTGCCAGAAGTGGCCATCGGTCTGATCCTGCAGGCCGCTGGCCCCGGTGAGATCCGCCCCGGTCATCGAGCCGATATTGATCGACCGCCCGTTGGGCATGATGATCCGGTTCCAGGCGACCAGGGCCCGGCTCTGGCCGTAGGCGACCTGGCTGTCGTACTGGCCGATCAGGCGCGAGCCCTGCGGGATCAACACCGTGCGCCCGGTCGCGTGGTCGTAGACGGGCTCGGTGACCTGGGCGATCACCTCGCCGGGCAGGTCGGAGTTGATCGCGGTGATCAGGGCGGCCGGGATGATCGTTCCGGCCTTCACCTCCCACGGGCTGATCGCATCGCGGAGGGGATTGGTCAGATAGTCGTCGGCCCGCGAGCCGGCGGCGAACTGGCGCTTCTCGCCTTGGCCGTTCTGGGCCTGGATCTCGGCGACATCGCGCGCCCGTCCGCCGGGCTCCTGGGCCACGAACGCGACGGGTGTGGGAGGGGCGGCG
>CALAEG010000115.1 GCA_937890965.1 uncultured Caulobacteraceae bacterium
ACTTCTGCGGGCGGTGAAGCCGGGCGGCTACGTGTCGCTGATCGCGCCGAACCGGCCGGGCGAGGTGCTGGCCAAGGCCGCGCGCGGGGTCGATCCGGCCGCCGCCTTCGCGCTGCTGGACGCCGAGACCAACCGCAGCCCTGACCTTCGACCACACCGTGCGCCGCATCGACGCCGAGACCGCCATCGACGCCCTGGAGCGCGCGGGCTGCCAGCCGATCGCCCGCTTCGGCGGCCGCATCATCAACGACCTCCTGCCCGACTCAGCCCCCAAGGCCGACCCGGCCTTCTTCGCCGACCTGCTGCGCCTCGAACTCGCCGTCTGCGACCGCGAGCCCTATCTGAGGACGGGTTTGTTTTGGCAGGTGGTGGCCGAGAGGATTGCATAGATATCGTCATGGCCCGGCTTGTCCGGGCCACCCATGATCACCGTCGACCGTGAGTGTTCATGAGTCCCCCCGCATTCCGCCGCTAAAGCGGCTCCAGCGGGGGATGACGGTTTAAAACTAATGGGTGGCCGCAGCGCCCGCTGGCGAAGCGCGCTCCTGGGCCATCCGCGCCGCGGTTTCGACCTGGTGGTCGGATTTGAAATCCGCCGCCCAGACGATGGTCTTCAGCACCTGGGCGTTGCTGGCTACGGGATAGGCCTTGAAGGCCAGCCGTTCGCCGGCCTTGACCAGCACCTGCACGCTCTGGCTGGCGTGCAGCTGGGCTTCGAGCGGCGCCGGGCCATCCTCGCCCTTGGCTAAATCGCCGCCCATCTCGATACAGACCCTGAGCGTGCCCCCATCGGCGATGACCACCGCGACCGACTTGATGGCGATATGGACCACCATGTCGCGGTCGCGCTCGATCCAGGTTTCGGTGCCGCTGGAGCCGGCGGCTATCAGCGCCGCGCCCTGGGGCAGCTTCAGAAAATCTTCGTCTGCTTCGTTCAGCTTGAAACGCGCCATATCAACCTCTTTACCTCCCTGCAGGTTGAACGCCGCGCGGCCGGACTGGCTCCATCAACCCTCCGTTAAGCACGTTGCCGCAGACTTGATGTTTTCCGGCTCTGCATCGAAATGCTCGCGCGCCTCAGATCCTATATCCCCACCGCCATCCTGGCCTTCCTGATCTTCTATTTCGGGTTCCAGGCGCTGACCGGCGATCGGGGCCTGCTGTCGCGGGCCCAGCGTAACGCCACGCTGCAGGAGAAATCGACCGAACTCGTCGGCCTCGCTGTCCAACGGCAGGACCTGGAGCGCCGCGCCCAGCTTTTGCGCGACCAGGGCCTCTCGGTCGAGCTTTTGGACGAACGCGCCCGTTCCCTTCTAGGCTTGGCCGATCCCAGGGACTATGTGATCCGGACCGGCCGTTAGCCCGCGACTCTTCGCGCGCCGAGAACCTTCCGCCGTCGCGCGGGTTGTTCGAGAAAAGGCCACGGAGAACGGGATGGCGCGCGCCGCGGCCAAGCAGACGACGAAGGCGAAGACCGCCAAGGCGCCGGCAACGTCGGACAAGGAAGACCTGCTCGGCTTCTATCGCCAGATGCTGCTGATCCGCCGCTTCGAGGAGCGGGCGGGCCAGCTCTACGGCATGGGGCTGATCGGCGGCTTCTGCCACCTCTATATCGGCCAGGAAGCCATCGCCGTCGGCATGCAGTCGATCAAGCAGCCCGGCGACCAGATCATCACCGCCTATCGCGCCCACGGCCACATGCTGGCCTGCGGGGTCGATCCCAAGGCGGTGATGGCCGAACTCACCGGCCGCGCCGCCGGGGTCGCCAAGGGCAAGAGCGGCTCCATGCACATGTTCCAGCCGAAGCGGGACTTCTACGGCGGCCACGGCATCGTCGGGGCCCAGGTTTCCCTCGGCACTGGCCTTGGCCTGGCCAACCGCTACCGCAAGAACGGCAAGGTCGCCTTCGTCTATTTCGGCGACGGCGCCGCCAACCAGGGCCAGGTCTATGAGAGCTTCAACATGGCCGAACTCTGGCGGCTGCCGGTGGTCTATCTGATCGAGAACAACCAGTACGCCATGGGCACCAGCGTCGAGCGCTCTTCGGCCGAGACCCACCTCTACAAGCGCGGCGCCAGCTTCAATATTCCCGGCGCCGAGGTGGACGGCATGGACGTCAGCGCCGTGCGCGAAGCCGGCGCCAAGGCCGCCGAGCACGCCCGCTCCGGCAAGGGTCCGTTCATCCTGGAGATGAAGACCTATCGCTACCGTGGCCATTCCATGAGCGACCCGGGCAAGTATCGCACCCGCGAGGAGATCGACGCCGTGCGCCAGCATCGCGACCCGATCGACCACCTGCAGGCACGGCTGGAAGCTGCGGGTCTGGCCGACGATGCTGCCCTGAAGGCCATCGACGCCGAGATCCGCAAGGTGGTCGCCGATGCCGCCGAATTCGCCAGGACGGCCCCGGAGCCGGACCCGAGCGAGCTCTATACCGACGTCTATGTGGAGACGGCGGCGTGACGGATATCCTGATGCCGGCCCTTTCGCCGACCATGGAAGAGGGCACGCTATCCAAGTGGCTGGTGAAGGCCGGTGACAAGGTGCGATCCGGCGACGTCATCGCCGAGATCGAGACCGACAAGGCGACCATGGAGGTCGAGGCGGTCGATGAGGGCGTTGTCGAGGAGATTCTGGTTCCGGAAGGGACCGAAGAGGTCAAGGTCAACACCCCGATCGCCAGGTTGAAGGGGGACGGGGAAGCGAGTTCCCCTTCATCCAAGCCTGCGGATCCTTCTCCCCCTGCGGGAGAAGGGGGCCCGCGCAGCGGGTCGGATGAGGGGTCGCGCGGCAATTCAGCAGATGTCCCAACCTCAGCCGGCAAGCCCACAGAAACCCCTCATCCGTCGGCTTCGCCGCCACCTTCTCCCGCAAGGGGAGAAGGAAACGATCCCGACATCCCCGCCGGCGCCAAGCTGACCAAGGTCTCCGTCCGCGACGCCCTGCGCGACGCCATGGCCGAGGAGATGCGGCGCGACGAAACCGTCTTCCTGATGGGCGAGGAGGTCGCCCAGTACCAGGGCGCCTACAAGGTCTCCCGCGACCTGCTGCAGGAGTTCGGCCCCGAGCGGATCATCGACACCCCGATCACCGAGCATGGCTTCACCGGCCTCGGCGTCGGCGCCTCCATGGCGGGTCTGAAGCCCATCGTCGAGTTCATGACCTTCAACTTCGCCATGCAGGCGATCGACCAGATCATCAACTCCGCCGCCAAGAGCCGCTACATGTCCGGCGGCCAGATCCAGTGCTCCATCGTCTTTCGCGGGCCCAATGGCGCGGCCTCGCGCGCCGCCGCCCAGCACAGCCAGGACTATTCCAGCTGGTACGCCCATGTTCCGGGCCTGATCGTCATCGCGCCCTATGACGCCGCCGACGCCAAGGGCCTGCTCAAGGCCGCCATCCGCGACCCCAATCCGGTGGTCTTCCTCGAGCACGAGATGATGTACGGCCACGAGTTCGACGTGCCGGACGTCGAAGACTGGGTGCTGCCCATCGGCCGCGCCAAGATCCGCCGCGCCGGAACCGACGTCACCGTGACCGCCCATTCCCGCATGGTTGGATTCGCGCTGGAAGCCGCCGAACAGCTGGCCAAGGCTGGCATCGAGGCGGAGGTGATCGACCTGCGCACCTTACGCCCCCTCGACTACATGACCGTGGTGGAGAGCGTCAAGAAGACCAACCGCCTGGTCGCCTGCGAGGAGGGCTGGGGCCCCATGGGCGTCGGCGCCGAGGTGATCGCGCGGGTGATCGAGCACGCCTTCGATTATCTCGACGCCCCGCCGGCGCGGGTGCACCAGGAAGACGTGCCCTTGCCCTATGCCGCCAATCTGGAGGCGTTGTCGCTGCCGTCGGTGGACCGGATCGTCAAGGCGGCCAAGGCCGTGTGCTACCGATGAGCGGCTTCACTTGGCGCGCCGGCGGCTGCCATTGCGGCGCGGTGCGGTTCGAGGCGTCTCTGCCGGATGTGATCGAGGCGCAAAGCTGCAACTGTTCGATCTGCGAGCGCACCGGCTTCATCCACATCATCGTGCCGAAGAGCCGGTTTCGGCTGCTGGAGGGCCAGGCGGCCCTGACCAGTTACCGGTTCAACACCGCCGCGGCCGACCACCTGTTCTGTCTGGTCTGCGGCATCAAGAGCTTCTACCGCCCGCGCTCCAACCCCGACGGTTGGTCGGTCAACGCCCGCTGCCTGGACGACGCCGAGGGGCTCGACATCCGCATCGAGCCCTTCGATGGCAAGAACTGGGAGGCCCATGCCGCCGAGCTGGCGCATCTGAGCCAGGAGGCCGGCACGTGACCGACATCCTGATGCCGGCCTTGTCGCCGACCATGGAGGAGGGCACGCTGGCCAAATGGCTGGTGAAAGCCGGCGACAAGGTGCGTTCCGGCGACGTCATCGCCGAGATCGAGACCGACAAGGCGACCATGGAGGTCGAGGCGGTCGACGAGGGCGTTGTCGAGGAGATCCTCGTCCCGGAAGGCACCGAAAACGTCAAGGTCAACGCCCCGATCGCGCGGCTGAAGGGGGAGGGGGGGGCGGACTCACCCTCATCCAAACCTGCGGCTCCTTCTCCCCTTGCGGGAGAAGGTGGCCCGCGTAGCGGGTCGGATGAGGGGTCGCGCGGCGATTCAGCAAACACCCCGCCGCCACCCGTCGAGCAGAGCGAGACCCCTCATCCGTCGGCTTCGCCGCCACCTTCTCCCGCAAGGGGAGAAGGCACACGAAGTTTTGCTTCGCCGCTTGCCAGACGGTTGGCGCAGCAAGCCGGCATCGACCTGAAAACCATCCAGGGCTCCGGTCCTCACGGCCGGATTATCAAGCGCGACCTTGAGGGCGTGAAGGCTCAACCAGCCGCGAAGGCCGCCCAGCCTCAAGCTGCCCCGTCCGCGCCAGCCGCCCCCCGCCAGGTCCAGTCCCTCGAGCAGGTGGGCATTCCGGCCGGGTCCTACGATCTCATCCCGCTGGACGGGATGAAGAAGACCATTGCGCGGCGGCTGACCGACAGTTTCCGCGACGTGCCGCACTATCCGCTGAGCATCGACCTGGAGATCGACCGGCTGTTGGAAGCGCGCACCAAGGTCAATGCCATGCTCGAGGACGAGGGGGTGCGCGTTTCCGTCAACGACTTCGTCATCAAGGCCTCGGCGCTGGCGCTCAGGCGCGTGCCC
>CALAEG010000116.1 GCA_937890965.1 uncultured Caulobacteraceae bacterium
GTCGGGGCCTCTTCCGGCGCGGCGACCTGGGGCGACGCCTGCGGGACCGGCGCTTCGGTCGCGGCCGGAGCGGGT
This sequence comes from uncultured Caulobacteraceae bacterium, assembly GCA_937890965.1. Classification (GTDB taxonomy): domain Bacteria; phylum Pseudomonadota; class Alphaproteobacteria; order Caulobacterales; family Caulobacteraceae; genus Poindextera. The sequence continues at coordinate 76 of CALAEG010000116.1, forward strand.
TGCGGCGCCTGCACCGCCGGCTTCGGCGCCGGCGCCTGGTCCGACGTGATCAGGGTGACAGGCACCACATCGCCCATGTGCAGGGGCTTGGTGAGCCAGGGCCAGGCGATCAGGCCGCTGATCAGGATGATCGCGTGCAGGGCCGCCGATCCGGCCATGGCCGGATAGCGATCTGACCTCGCGCGGGCCACCCTAGGGCGCGCCCTCGACGGCCGGGCCGCCCGCCGGCTTGTCCAGGCCCGAGGACGGACCGCCGGTGTCGGTCAAAAGCCCGATCGAGGTGAAACCGGACTGCGACAGGCTGGCCATGACCTGGGCCACCACCGCATAGGGCGCCCGACCGTCGGCGCGCACATAGACCGGCTTATCGAAGCCGGAATCGGCCATGGCCTTCATCTTGGGCGCCAGTTCGGCGAACGGGATCTGCACCGCCTGGACGAAGATCGCCCCATCGGCGCGGATGGAGATGGTCAGCGGTTCCTTCTGGTCGCTGATCGCTCCGGCCTCGGTCTTCGGCAGCTGCAGCGGCACGCCGGCGGTGAGCAGCGGCGCGGAGATCATGAAGATGATCAACAGCACCAGCATGACGTCGACCAGCGGGGTGACGTTGATCTCCGACAGCGCCCGGCGGCTGCGGCCGCGGCGGCGACCGCGGCGAAGATTGGAGGAATCGAGCGAGAGCGCCATGGCCGCCTAGCCCTTGATCCGCTCGGCCAGGCGGCGCGACACCGCCGCCGACAGCTCGTCGGCGAAACCTTCCAGCCGGCTGGTGAACTTGCCGGCGTCGGTGGAGAACTTGTTGTAGGCGATATAGGCCGGAATGGCGGCGGCCAGGCCGACGGCGGTGGCGAACAGGGCCTCGGCGATCGATGGCGCGACCACGGCCAGATTGGTGTTCTTCTCCACCGCGATGGCCTGGAAGGCGTGCATGATGCCCCAGACCGTGCCGAACAGCCCGATGAAGGGCGATGAGGTGGCGACGATGGCCAGCGAGCCCAGCCCGTCTTCGACCCGCGCGCTCTCCCGGGCGATGATCGAATCCAGCGCCCGGTCGATGCGCTGCAGCAAAAGCGCGGTGGCCGTATCGCCGCCCTTGCCCTTGTCCTCGCGCCAGTCGCGCAGCGCCGCCTGCAGCATGCGCGGCAGGGCGTGGCGGGGGTCGGTCCCGGCCTCGGCGGCGACGTCCTCAAGCGGCCGGCCCGAAGCGACCTCGCGCTCGAAGGCGTCGGCCTCGCGATTGAGCGCGGTGAAGCGCACCAGCTTGTCGATGATCACTGTCCAAGACCAGAGCGAGGCGAGCAACAGGCCGACGAGCACCAGCTTCACGATCCAGTCGGCGCGCAGGAAGGTGGCGAGGATGGAAAAGCTCTCGGGGGTGAGCGCGCTTTGGGCGTCCATGCGAGGGGTCTCGGGCTCCGATTCAGGCAGCTCGCCCAGTTGGCGAGCCAGGGTGGTGAAACTATGGCGCGGGGCCTGAAAACCAGGGCCGCACCGCGTCGATGACTTGCCTCGGCGGCCGGCGCGCGCGGCCTTGGCCGTCGATGCAAACCACCTCGACAACCGCCGAGGCGACCAGGGCGTCGTCGCGCAGAATCCGCTGGGCGATGTTCAGGCGAACGCCGCGCGTACTCTCGAACAGGGTGCGCACCTCCAGCGCCTCGTCAATGCGCGCTGCCTGGCGAAATTCGATGGCGATCTTGGTCACCGCGAAGGCCGCCGGTTGATCCAGCAGCAACAGGCTGGCGTGGCTGACCCCGGCCAGCCGTAGGAAGTCCGACCGGCCGCGCTCGAAATAGCGCACATAGTTGGCGTGATAGACCACCCCGGTCAGGTCGGTGTCCTCGTAATAGACCCGCACCGGCAGCACATGCTCGCGGCCCTCGAAGACGCCGGCGGTCGGTTGCATCAGACCTCGTCCTCGAACAGGCCCGGCTGGACGGTGGGCGACCGGGCCGGCGCGGTCAGGCCGAGGTGCAGATAGGCCTTGCCGCAGGCCATGCGGCCGCGCGGTGTGCGCTGGATGAAGCCCTGTTGCAGCAGGAAGGGCTCGACCACGTCCTCGACCGCGTCGCGCGCCTCGGCGATGGCGTAGGCCAGGGTCTCCACCCCGGCCGGGCCGCCGCCATAGTTGTCGATCAGGGCCCGCAGATAGCGCCGGTCGAGACTGTCGAGTCCCGCCTCGTCCACCTCCAGCCGGGCCAGCGCCCGGGCGGCGCAGGCGCGGTCGATCTTCGCCGCCCCCTCGGCGCCGGCGAAGTCGCGCACACGACGCAGCAGCCGCCCCGCCACGCGCGGCGTGCCCCGCGCCCGGGCGGCGATCTCGGCCGCGCCATCCTCGGTCAGGGCCACGCCCAGCTTGCGCGCCGCCTGGGTCAGGACCCGTTTCAGCTCTTCCGGGCTGTAGAATTCCAGCCTGAGCGGGATGCCGAAGCGATCGCGTAACGGTGTCGCCAAAAGGCCCGCCCGGGTGGTGGCCGCGACCAGGGTGAAGGGCGAAAGGTCGATGCGCACCGAGCGCGCCGAGGGCCCCTCGCCGATGACCAGGTCCAGCACATGGTCCTCCATGGCCGGGTAGAGGATCTCCTCCACATTGGCGGCCAGGCGATGCACCTCGTCGATGAAGAGGACGTCGTTGGGCTCGAGATTGGTCAGGATGGCGGCCAGGTCCCCGGCCTTGGCCAGCACGGGCCCGGAGGTGGCGCGGAAGTTGACGCCCAGTTCCCGGGCGATGATCTGGGCGAGCGTGGTCTTGCCAAGGCCCGGCGGCCCGAACAGCAGGACGTGATCCAGCGCCTCGCCGCGACCGCGCGCCGCCTCGATGAAGATGGCCAGATTGGCCTTGGTCTGCTCCTGGCCGACGAACTCGGCCAGGGTCTGGGGCCTCAGCGCCCGGTCGGGCGGCTCGAAAGCCTCGGCCTCGCCGGAAACCAGCCGGCTCATCGGCCGATTTCCTGTAGCGCCGCCTTGATCACCGCCGGCACGGCTGCGTCTTCACCGAGGCGGAGCAGGGCCGCATCCACCGCGCGCCGCGCCGTGACCTCGGCGATCTGCAGGCCGAGCAGGGCCGCGACCGCCTCGCCGGCGACGGTCGGGACATGCGGGCTGGCGGCGCCGGCGTGGAAGGCCTGGACCACGCCGTCGCTGATCGGCTTGTCCTTCAGTTCAGTGACGATGCGCTGGGCGAGCTTGGGGCCCACCCCTTGCGCGCGGCCGACCTGGGCCTTGTCGTCGCGCGCCACCGCCTGGGCCAGCTCGGCGGGCGACAGCACGTCGAGCACGCCCAGGGCCGCCTTGGGGCCAACGCCCTGGATGTTCTGCAAGGCCACGAAGGCGCGGCGTTCGTCGCGGGCGAGGAAGCCGTAGAGCCGGATGCCGGTCGCCTCGCTCCACTGGGTCTCGACATGCAACAGGGCCTCGTCGCCCAGCGCCGGCAGCCGATCCAGCGTCCGCGAGCCGCAGCGGACCACGTAGCCGACGCCGCCGACATCGATCAGCGCATCTTCCTCGCCAACCTCGGCGACCAGGCCGCGCAGCCGGCCGATCATGCCGCCGTCCCCCAGCTGCGCGCGCGCCGGGCGTGGGCGTGGGCGATGGCGACGGCCAGTGCGTCAGCCGCGTCGGCGGTCGGATCGCCCGCCGTGGGCAGCAATCGCGCGATCATGAACGCGACCTGGGTCTTGTCGGCGGCGCCGGTTCCGACCACGGCCTTCTTCACCGACTTGGCGGAATATTCCGCCACCAGCAGCCCGGCCCGGGCAGGCGCGATCATGGCCGCGGCGCGGGCATGGCCGAGCTTGAGCGTCGAGGAGCCATTGGCGGTGACGAAGGTCTCTTCGATCGCCGCCTCGTCTGGGCTGTGTGCCGCCACGATGGCGCACACACCCTCGAACAGGACCAGCAGCCGCTCGGACAGGCTCAAGCTCTCCTTGGGCGCGATGACGCCGTGGGCGACGTGGGACAGGCGCGCACCCTCGATGACGATGACGCCCCAGCCGGTGCGCCGCAGCCCAGGGTCGAGGCCAAGAATGCGAATCGCGTTCGTCATGTGTTCCCGAGCATCGCGCCACCCGATGCTCCTGGGAAGCGGCCTATAAGCTTAATGGCGGGTTAACGTTGCGGGCTGGAGAGCTGGGCGACGAACCGCGCGGCGGCCCTGTCGCCGCGCAGGCGCAGCGGCGGCCGGCCGGCAGCCTCGGTCAGGCGGCGCTCCAGCGCCGGCGACCAGCCGCCGAAGCGCAGAACCGTCCGCGCATAGGCCCAGCCGAACCCTTCGGCGCAGCCGTCGGGCCGGTCGGCGCGCGGGCCGTCGCGATGGAGGCGCGTTTTGCGCCAGGCCCGCCAGAGCCTGAGCCAGGCCGGCTGGTCGATCCAGATGACCAGGTCGGCGCGCGGCAGGGTCAGGTCGGCGAGTTCGGCATAGGTCCCCTCGACCACCCAGGCGCCCGGTTCGAGCATGGCGGCCAGCCGCTCGCGCGCCAGTGGAACCGCGATCCGGGTCCAGCCGGGGCCGAACACCACGCGGTCCAGGTGCACGACCGGCAGGCCGCGCGCCTCGCCGATCCGCCGCGCCAGGGTCGACTTGCCTGCCCCCGCGCCACCCAGGATGGCGATGCGTGCCAGGCGCTCGGGAACGGTCGGGATATCGCGCGATGTCGCGCCGATGCGCACGGTGGTCCAGGACGCGCCCTTCCAAAGCCAGGCCAGCAGCGCCGCGTCGACCAACGCGATACCCATCTGCACCTCCACCATGCCCATGACGCCCTGGCCCAGCGTGTCGCCGATCCACCACATCAACGGCAACTGCAGCAGCCACAGGCTGGCGAAGGGGATGCCGGCGGCGATCTTGGTCGCGCCCGCGCCGCGAAAGGCAAAGCCCAGGATGATCCCGAAGGCAACGATGCCGACGCCCGCGCCCAGGATGCGCGCCGGCCAGATCGCCAGCGCCAGGGTGGCCGGGTCGCGCAGGAAGAGCCCGAGCAGATGTTCGGGCGCGGCTAGCGCGATCAGGCCGAGCGGCGCCAACAGGCCCGCGCCAACCCCGGCCGTGCGCCAGCCCCAGCGCCTCGCCTCCCACGGGTCGCCCCGGCCGAGCGACTGGCCGACCAGGGTCGCCGCCGCCACACCCAGTCCCGTCGCGCTCTGAATCGGGAAGGCCATCAGCGAGACCAGCACGTTGATCACCGCCGTCGGGCCGGTGCCCAGGCGCGCGACGATGACGAAGGCGACGATCAGGCCGAACTGCGACAGGCTCTGCTGCACGCTGACCGGCCAGCCAATGGCGGCGATCGCGGCGATACCGGCCGGCCTGGGCGCGGTGCGCAGGAATCCGGGCCGCAGGCGCAAGGCGAGCGCGAACTGAATCGCGACACCGACCAGGGTGGTCAGCGAAATGGCCGCGCCGGCGCCGGCGGCGCCCTCGGCCGCCACCGGCCCCCCGCCGAAGACCAGCAGCAGGGTGAGCAGTATCTGCACCGGCGCCAGCGCCAGGTTGACCAGGAAGGCGATGCCGGGTCGGCCTGAGCCGATCCAGCTGGCGTTGATCGGGATGGTGGCCGCGAAAAAGAGCAGCGAAGGCGCAGCGGCCAACATGTTGGCCGATCCGGCGGCGACGGCGGCCCTGTCCGGCAGCATGGCGGCGAGCACGCCGGGACCCAGCGTCCAGAACGCCACGCCAAGCAAGGCGCCCACGGCAACCGAGGCGGCAAGCGCATCGGCAAGCACCTCGCCAAGCCGGTTCTCACGGCCGGCGCCCGTGATCCGCGAGACGATGGCCTGGACGCCGGTGTCGAAGCCGAACAACAGCGCCAGCACCACGCCATAGACCGCACTGGCCGCGCCCACGCCCGCCAGGGCGGCGTTCCCGAGCCGGCCGAGCATGGCCAGGCTCGCCAGGTTGACGGCGTTCTGGACAAGGAAGAAGGCGATCAGCGGGGTCCCCAGCCGGAACATGGCCTTCAGAGGCGCGGTCAGCGACGCGACGGTCGCCGGTTCGACGGTCTTGGCTTGGGTTTCCACGTCTATCTCCTTCGCCAGAAGGATAGACGCGGCCGTGAAGTTGGAATAATGAAATTGATCGATGATTGAATACGATCAATCGCAAATCAGACGCGTCGATGGCGGCCTGCTGCTGATCTTTCGCGAACTGCTGATCCGCCGCCGCGCCAGCGAGGTGGCGCAGCATCTCGGCTTCAGTCCGTCCGCCATCAGCCATGCGCTCGGCCGCCTGCGCGAACTGTTCGGCGATCCGCTGTTCATCCGCCGCTCGCACGGGCTGGAGCCGACCCGCCGGGCGCTGGAGCTCGCGCCGCGCATCGAGGCCCTGATCGACCTGATCGGCGCGACGGTCTCGGCCGGCGGCGATTTCGATCCGGCCATGAGCCGCCGACGCTTCGGCATCGCCTGTCCGGAGGACGTGGCGTCGCTGATCGGCGACCGGCTGGTGGAGACCTTCCGACGCGAAGCGCCGCGCGCCACCTTCGCCACGCGTTGGGCCATTCTCGACCGCGCGCTACGCGCCGTGCGCCGTGGCGAGGTCGATGTGGCGCTGGGCGTGTTCGGGCAGATCCCGTCCGGCCTCGTCGCCCGGCCGCTCTATGCGGACGAGTACTGCGTCATCGCCCGCCGCGGCCATCCGCGCATCCATGGCTCGATCGACCTCATCACCTATGGCCGGATGGGCCACCTGTTCGTCGGCAATCCGGACGGCGCGCTCGCCGACGATGCCCCGATCGACCGCGAGGTCATGGACGTCACCTATGGCGAACTGCCGGGCCCCGACCGGGTGCGCACCCATGGCTATGTCAGCCAGTGGGAGACCGCCATGCTGATCGTCAGCCGCGGCGACGTGCTGGCCGACTGCCCGCGCCGGCTGGCGGAGCGCTTCGCCGACCAGCTTGGCCTGCAGGTGCTGGACCCGCCGTTTTTGCCGTTCCGCTTCACCATCCAGGCGGTGCATCGGGCGGAGAGCCATGACCCAGGGCTGGACTGGCTGCTCAGTCGCCTGCACGACGCGGTCGCGGATGAGGCGGCGCCGCGATGAGGACGTTGGAAATTCGCCGGCACAGCCTGCGCAAAGAGGGCGGGGGATCGCAGCTGTCGCAAGCGGGCGTCGACGATGCCCGCAGGCTGGGCGACGGCATGGGTCCGTTCGCGCGGGTGGTGACCAGTGTGGTTCCACGGGCGCGCGAAACCGCTATCGCCATGGGCTTCGCCGTCGATCAGGAGATCGTCAGCATGGCCTCGACCGAGGCCATGTACGCCGAGTTCGAGGCCAGCCGCTGGTGGGACGGGCCTGAGCCGTTCGTGGCCCTGGCCGAGGTCGTCGCCGCCCGCGGCGCGACCTGGCTCTATGCCTAGGGCATGGTCGCCCATTGGCGCGACGTCATGATGGCGATCCCGGATGGCGCGGCTGCGCTGATAATCTCCCATTCCGGGGATATCGAGACCGCCCTGGTCGCCTGTTTCCCCGACGCCGACCACGCCGCCTGGGGCGGGCAGTTCAAACCGTGCGAGGGCGCCCGCCTGGTGTTCGACGGCGATCCGCCCCGGTTTATCGAGGTCTCAATCCTGCGCGAGACCGGGGCCTGAGCCCCTTCGCGGCATATTGGGTGGTCTTCCTGGTCGCCTCGAAGACGAAATAGCCGTCGACCGCGTGCACCTTCACGCCGCCGAAGACGCTGGTGATCTTGTTGCGGTACCAGAGCTCGCGCTTGGTCACCATGAACAGGCTGCCGCCGACCACCAGCCGGTTGAAGCCCTTCTCGATGAAGTGCTTCGGCACCGCGAAATCGGCCTGGTAGGGCGGGTTGCAGAGGATCTTGTCGAACCCGGTCTCAAAGAACGACCTGAAGCCGTCGCTCAGGACCACCGTGGCGCCCCCGGCGTCATTGGCCGCCAGATTGGCCCGCGCCATCTCGACCGCCGACGGGTCCTTGTCCAAGAGATAAACCCGGTCCGCCTGCCCCAGCTTGGCCGCCACCAGGCCGACGACGCCATAACCGCAGCCCAGGTCGAGAACCTTGTCCTCCGGGCCGAAGTCCGCCCGCGACAGCATGGCCAGCGTTCCGGCATCCACGGCGCGCGGCGAGAAGAGGCCAGGCGCCGTCCGCAGGCGAAGCTCGACCCCCTTGACGGTCGCATCGATCGTTGCAGCGGGCGCGGACATGCGCATGGCTTAGCAACAAGCCGCGGCTGTCGCGACCTTGGCGCCGCCGGCGCCCGGCCTGGCGGGTCCGCTGCGCCCTATCCCTACGTTCCGCCGCCGTCTAAACCTCGCTTATCGGCTTTGCGCGGGGGCACACGGTCCATGACTTCGTCGGATGGCTCGGCGACCTCACCCGCGCGCGATCAAGGCCGATCATGAGCGTCCCCGACACGCAGAGCCACGTCGGGCGGCGGATCGCCGGGGCTTGTCTGATCGCCGTCGGCGCCCTGGTCGCCGTCGTGTGCGGCCTGACCATCCTGATCGTCTGCGGGGCGGCGGTGATGACTGGCCTGGACAACCACGCCCAAGGGACCCTGGCGCTGGTCTTGATCACCATGGCCTTCATGTTCGCCGTTTTCGGCGTACCGACCACGATCGGCGTGGTGATGGTCGTCTTCGGCTGGCGGATGCTTCGCCGGCCGCGCGTAATCGCCCCGCCGGAGAACACCTTCGTATAGCGCCTCAGGCGCCGAGCTTTTCCTGGGTGAGCGGATCGGGCTCGCCACCGAAATACCTGGCCAGCGCCTCGGCGAAGATCGGATTGTCGGGAGCCGCGGCCGCGAACAGGGTCAGGCTGGAGCGGAACTTCATGTCGTCGGGCGGGCCGAATATCTCATAGGCCGAGCGGCCCTCGACCGCATTCACGGCCCGAATGCATTCGATCAGGCGCGGACCGAGCACCGGCTGGTCGAGATAGGCGCGCGCCTCGTCGAGACACGAGATCGAATAGTGCTGCGACATGGCGCTCATGCCCAGTCCGGCGATCTGCGGAAAGATGAACCACATCCAGTGGCTGGCTTTTCGCCCGCGGCGCAGTTCCGCCAGCGCGCCGTCATAGATGGTCCGCTGGGTCTCAACGAAGCGCCGCAGATCGTACGGATCGCTCATTGTCCGTCTTCCCTAACCGGCGTGTCTCGCCAGGTCTTCGTCGCTGAATTCGGCGTTGAGATAGACGTTCTGCACGTCATCATCGTCATCCAGCGCGTCGATCAGCTTCATGATCGTCGCCGCATCGGCGCTGGAGACGGGGACCTCGGTCTTCGGCCGCCAGACGACGCCGGTCGATTTGGGCGCGCCAAGGGTGGCTTCCAGCGCCTCGGCGACGGTCGACAGGTCTTCGAACAGGGTGGTGATCAGGTGGCCGTCGGCGTCGCTCTCGACATCCTCGGCGCCGGCCTCGATGGCCGCTTCCATGACCTTGTCTTCGCTTCCGGCCGTGGGCGGATAGACGATCTCGCCCACCCGGTCGAACATGAAGGCGACCGAGCCGCTCTCGCCCAT
>CALAEG010000117.1 GCA_937890965.1 uncultured Caulobacteraceae bacterium
AACGCCGGCCGCGGCCATCACCGCCTTGGCCTTGACCTTGTCCATGGCCAGCGCCGAGGCCAGCACGCCGCTGTGGGTATAGGGCAGGGCCAGAGTCTCCAGCACGCCCTGCACCGCGCCGTCCTCGCCCCAGACCCCATGCAGGGCGTTGAAGACCACGTCCGGCTTGATGCGGGTCAGCACCTCGGACAGGTCGCGCCCGGCGTCGATGCGGCTGACCTTGGCCCCCAGCCGCTCCAGCGCATCGGCGCATTCACGGCCGGAGACAAGCGACACCTCCCGCTCTGACGAAAGGCCGCCCAGCAGCACCGCGACGTGATGGCCAGTCAGGCGCTGGGGCATGGGCGCGCGAATCCTTGGTTGAGCGATGAGACAGGCTGTTAAGCCGGATCGGCCAACAGGAAAAGCCGGCCTAGGAACCCTCTCCCCCGCTCTCTGCCTGGGAGAGGGTTCTAAGCTGCGGCCCGCTTCTCCAGGCGCATCTTCATGCCGTCCTTCGGGCGCAAGGTGATGCGGGTTTGCAAGGCGACGGTCTCGCCGTCCTTGAGCCGCGGTTGATAGCGCTGGGCCAGCACGGCCAGGATCAGGGTGGCCTCGGTCATGGCCAGGACCGCGCCGATGCAGACGCGCGGACCGCCGCCGAAGGGCAGATAGGCGAAGCGCGGCCGCCCGACGCTGCGCTGGACGTTGAACCGCTCGGGATCGAATACCTCGGGACTGTCCCAGAGCGTGCGATGGCGATGCAGCACCCAGGGCGCGATGGCGATCTGGGTGCCTTTCCGCACCTTCACGCCACAGATCTCGTCGTCCTTCAGCGCCACCCGCGTCGAGACGCCCGGCGCCGGCGGATAGATGCGCATGGCCTCCTCGAGGACCATCCGGGTGTAGGGCAGATTCGGCACGTCCTCGGCCGTCGGCGTGCGCCCGCCAAGCACGGCATCCAGCTCGGCATGCAGCCTGGTTTCCTCCGCCGGTTGCTGGGAGAGCAGGTACCAGACCCAGGTCATGGTCACCGCCGTGGTCTCGTGGCCGGCCATGAAGATGGTGATGACCTCGTCGCGCACCTCGGTGGCGTTCATCCCGGCCCCGTTGTCCGGGTCCTTGGCGGCGATGAGCCGGGTGAGCAGGTCCTTGGGCGCGTCGGCCAGGTTCTTCTCCCGCTCGGCGATCATGCGATAGATGGCGGCGTCCATTTTCGCGAAGTCGGCATGGATGGCGTCCTCCTTCGCCTTCAGCCGCCGGGGACCGATGATCGGCAGGATGTCGAGAAGGTTGAAGTTGAGCGCGGTCTGGGTGAACCCCAACGTCTTGCCGGTCAGCTCGATCAGGTCGTCGGCGTCGGAAGAGAACATGGTCTTGCAGATGATCTGCAAGGTCAGCAGCTTCATCTCCTCGGCGATATCGACCTCGGGATTGTTGGCCAGCGCGTCCCAGTGCTCGCGAAAGGCCAGCGTGGTCTCGGCCATGGCCGGCGCGTAGCTGGCGACGCTGCGCGGGTCGAAGGAGGGGGCCATGACCTTGCGATGGGTCTTCCAGGTCTGGCCGTCGCTGCTCAACAGCCCCTCGCCGAACATGGCGGTGAAGAAGCGTTTCTCCATGTCGGTCTTTGGATAGTTGGCGACGTTGTCGAGCAGGACGCGCCGCACCCCGTCCGGGTCGTTGACCCACAGCATCCGCCCAAACAGCCCCTTGGGTTGGAAGATCGGCTGCTCGTAGACCGCCATCGGCAGCATCTCGTACTGATTGCCGTTGGCCAGGCGCAACTGTTTGAAGAAGGACGGCGCCTTGGCCGGCGGTGGCGCCGTGCCGGCCAGAAACGGGGTTTCGAGAATATCCGCGACAGTCATCGGCTTGGCTTATCCCAGCGTTCGATTTGGCGACGCTAGCCGATACGCGGTCAAGACGGTCGTTAATTCGGGTTCATCTGAACCTATACTGGCCGCCCGATCCGTTTGATCTCCCACTCCAGCTCAACGCCAAACTTCTCGCGCACGTCGGCGCGCACCGCCTCGCCAAGACCCTCCAGGTCGGCGGCCGTGGCCTCGCCGGTATTGATCAGGAAGTTGGCGTGCTGGTCGGAGAACTTGGCGGCGCCATGCAGCCTGCCGCGCCAGCCGGCGGCGTCGACCAGCCGCCAGGACGAGTCGCCGGGCGGGTTCTTGAAGGTCGAGCCGCCGGTCTTTTCGCGGATCGGCTGGCTGGCCTCGCGCCGGGCGGTGATCTCGTCCATGCGGGCTTCGATGGCCGCCGGATCGTCGGCGCGGCCTTCGAACAGGGCGCCGGTGAAGATCAGGGCGCGTTCGGCCGCCGCCTTGGACTTGCGATAGACGAAATCCATCTGGGCGTTGGTCAGCACGACGCGGTCGCCCGCGCGATCCACCGCATAGGCCTCGACCAGCACGTCCTTGGTCTCCGCCCCATAGCAGCCGGCGTTCATGACGCAGGCGCCGCCGATCGTGCCCGGCACGCCGCGATAGAATTCCAGGCCGGCGATCCCCGCCCGGCCCGCCTCGCGCGCCAGGTTGGCGTCGAGCACGGCGGCGCCGGCGAAGATGCGGTGGTCGCCGCGCGGCTCGATGCGGGCGAAGGCGCGGGCGAGCCGGATCACCACCCCCTCGACGCCGCCGTCGCGGACCAGAAGATTGGAGCCGACCCCGATGGCGGTGACCGGGACGCCCGTGTCCAGAGCGCGCAGGAAGTCGGCCAGATCGGCCTCATCCTCGGGCAGGAAGATGACATCCGCCGGACCGCCGACGCGCAGCCATGTGAAGGGCGCCAGCGCCTCGTCGAACAGCAGCCGGCCCCGCGCTTGCGGCAGGCGATCGCGCCAGCTCATGGGGTCTGCAGCGCCGCCAGCCCAGCCGGCAGGGCGTAGGCCCAGCTGGTGATGTCGCCGGCGCCCAGCAGCACCACCAGGTCGCCGGCCTTGGCCTCCTCGGCGACGATGGCGGCGAGCGCTTCCGGACCCTCCAGCGGGATGACGCGGCGGTGGCCCCAGCGGCGCAGGCCCTCGACCAGGCCGTCACGGCTGGCGCCCTCGATCGGGGCCTCCCCCGCTGGATAGACGTCGGCGACGATGACGGCGTCGGCGTCGTTGAAACAGGCGCAGAATTCCTCAAAGAGGCCGCTCAGCCGCGAATAGCGGTGCGGCTGCACCACGGCGATCACCCGGCCGTTGGTCACCGCGCGGGCGGAGCGCAAGGCCGCGGCGATCTCCACCGGATGGTGGCCATAGTCGTCGATGATGCGCACGCCGCCGGCTTCGCCGGTCAGGGTGAAGCGCCGGCGCACGCCGGCGAACCCGGACAGGCCTTCTCGGATGGCCGCCTCGCCCACGCCCAGCTCGCGCGCCACGGCGATGGCGGCCAGGGCATTGGTCACATTGTGCTCGCCGGCCATGGGCAGGTGCATATCGGCCATGATGGTCGGCTCGCCGTTCAGCGGTGTGACCGTCACGTCGAAATCCGACCCGCCGGCGCCCATGGCGATATTGACCGCGCGCACCTCGGCCTGGGGATTGAGGCCGTAGGAGACCAGGCGGCGGTTCTCGATGCGCGCCGTCATCGCCTGCACCTCGGGATGATCGGTGCAGAGCACCGCGAACCCATAGAAGGGAATGTTCTCGACGAAGTCCTGAAAGGCCTTCTTCACCGCATCGAAGTCGCCGTAGTGGTCGAGATGCTCGGGATCGATATTGGTCACCACCGCGACGGTGGATTTCAGCCTGAGGAAGGTGCCGTCGCTCTCGTCGGCCTCGACCACCATCCAGTCGCCCTCGCCCACCTTGGCGTTGGCGCCATAGGCGTTGATGATGCCGCCATTGACCACGGTCGGGTCCATGCCGCCGGCGTCGAGCAGGGCCGCGATCATCGAGGTGGTGGTGGTCTTGCCGTGCGTGCCGCCCACCGCCACCGAGAACTGCAGACGCATCAGCTCGCCCAGCATCTCGGCGCGGCGAACCAGCGGTAGCCGGCGTTCGCGGGCGGCGAGGATCTCCGGATTGTCGCCTTTGATCGCAGTGGAAAAGACCACCGCCGACGCCCCGTCCAGATGCTCGGCGTCGTGGCCGATGAAGATCTTGGCGCCCAGGCTCTCCAGCCGCTCGGTATTGGCCGAGGCCTTGGCGTCGGAGCCATGCACCGCGTAGCCGATGCGCAGCATGATCTCGGCGATGCCGCTCATCCCGATGCCGCCGATGCCGACGAAATGGATGGGCCCAAGGTCGAAGGGAACGGGACGGCGGTTCATGGCTGCTGACTAGAGCACAATCATCCGCCATCCAACCGTTTGGCCAGGAGCAGGCGGTCTTCGGTTTCGTAGCCGATGGCGTGGTAGAAGCCGGCCGCGGCGGCGTTTTCCGTGCGCACCATCAGCTGCATCTTCGGCATGCCGCGCGCAGCAACCCAGTCTTCGGCCGCGCGCATCATCGCTTCGCCAAGGCCGCGCTTGCGCAGGTCTGGGGCGACAGCGAGGTAATAGACCCAGCCGCGGTGGCCGTCGGCGCCGACCATGACGGTGGCGACCAGCCGCCATCCTGGCGATGGGCGAGGATGGTCGAGGTCGGCCCCGCGAAGGCGCGGCGAATGTCGGCGCGGGGGTCGTTCCAGGGTCGGGTGAGGTCGCAGGCCTCCCACAGCGCGATGGCGGCCTCGATCTCGGCCGGCTTGAGCTCTTCGATCGCCGTCACTTAGCGACGAGGGCGTAGATCGCCTTGCAGAACTCGGTCTCATCGCCCTGGAAGAGCACGTCGAGATCGCTCTTCGAGGCGGCCTTTCGGCACTTGGCCAGCCAGGCCGGGTCGTTGATCAGCTTGGCGGCCTTGGCGACATATTGCTCGATCGTCGAGGCGGCGAGTTCGTCGGGCAGGCCCAGCCGCTTGAAGAAGGCCACATCGGCGTGGGCGTGAGCCTCCGGCCCGTCCAGACAGACGCCCGGCAGGCCGAGCGAGAGGCAGTCGACGATGCTGTTCATGTTCCCGTACGGGAAGGGGCAGAGGAAGAAAGCGCACTCCGACAGCCGTTCCAGATAGAGGTCGTGCATGGCTTCCGGGTGCACCACCGCATTGGCCAGTTGCCGCTTGATCTCGCGCTCCAGGTAGTAATAGGCGATGCCGCGAGCGCCGAGCGGGAAGAAGTGGAACTCCACCGGGCGATTCGCCGCCGCGGCGATCTGGCCGAGCGCCGCAAGCAGGAAGGAGTTGATCTTCATCACCGAGGCCGGAACGGCGATGCGCATGACCTCGGTCTTGGATAGCAGCGCGGTCTTGGGCTTCACGCTGTCGCTGATGATCCGCGGCGTATAGGGGAAGGCCGCCCAGGGCAGCAGCAAGAGCTTTTCGGAATAGGGGGCGGGCGTGGTGACGAAGTCCTCGGGCAGCACCATGTAGTCGATCGCCGGCGACATAGTGGTCGCCGTATGGCCGTAGGAGACGCACTGGATCGGCGCCAGCCTGAGCGAGGCCAGCGCGATCGCGGTCACCGTCAGCCCGACGCCCAGGTGGAAGACGATGTCCGGTTCGCGCTCGAGAATGGCGTCGGCGACCGACTTGGTCACCACCATCAGTTCATCCATGGGGAAACGGATGATATCGTCGAAACAGCTCAGTACATCCGGCTCGGTCGGATTGCCGTGGCAGACGCCGATCACCTCGAATTTCTCGCGTAGCGAGCGCACCGCGCGTGAATGGGTGCGAAAGATGGCGTGGCCGACGGAATAGTGCTCGGTGACGATGACGATGCGCGGTTTCTTGCGCGCCTTGCGCGGCTTGGCCGGATCGTATTCGCGGCAACCGGCGGTCAGGCAGCCGTGGCGCATCTGGGCCATCAGGTCGGCCTTGATGCGATGCTTGCCCACATCCATCGCATAGCTGCAGTGGGTGAAGGGCTCGGTCATCTTCTGCAGGGGCACGGTGCCCAGCGTCACCTCGGCGAAACGTCCGGGCAGCCACTGCAGCATCTTCTCGCGAAAGGCGCAGGCGCGCGGCTCAACGACGATGCGGGCCGACAGATAGGCGATCAGCGCCACGATCGTCGCCGGCCGATTGACGTTGATGCATTCCTCGAAATTGACGTCCATGGCCGAGGAGGGATTGAACAGCATCAGAAAGGTCGAGAGGTTTCCGGCGTCCAGCCGCCACTGACCGCCGCCGCCGCCGCCGAAATGCACCGCCAGGTGGTCGGTGCTCTGAAAGCCGCTGATGGCGAAAATATTGTCGATCCAGCGATGGTGCGAGAACAGAACCTCGCCCGACATTGGATTGATCGACTGGCCGCCATTGACGACCAGCTCGCCGATGCCGGCGGCGAAGCGGGTGGCGAAGCGCTGGTAGAGATCGCGCGGGTCAATGCCGGCGGGGGCTCCACCGATATCGATACCGTCGATCATCCCCATGCTGCGGTCGAGGACGTTCAGCATCAACAGGGCGTGGGTGAGCGCGGTGGCGTAGTCGCGCCGGGCGATGGCGCGCTCGAACTCGAGCAGGGACGGCTGGATGGGCGCGGCCACCGGCGCGGGGGCCGCAACCGCGGGCGGACTTGCAGTACCAACCATGTCGCCCTGCGCCACGTTCATCCTCTCGAAGCTTGCGGCGCCACCTTTGGCACAGGCCGGCGCATTTCGGAATGCTGGGCTGGGGAGACAAACCGCCGCCCCAGCGGGCGAAGCCTATTGCAGCTTGCCGGCCAGGTCGGCGACGGCGCGGTCGATCAGCGGATCGGAGGTCATCGTCTGCAGCCGGTCGGTGAGCAGACGTTCGGCCAGGTCGGCGGCGGCATTGGCGGCGGCGGCCTTGACGTCCAGCGCGGCCCGGACCTCGGCATTGGCGATGCGCCGCTCGGCCATGGCGCGGCGGCGTTCGATCTGGTCTTCCAGTCGCACTTGCGCCTCGGCGCGCATGCGCTTGGCGTCGGCCTCGGCATTGGCGATAATCTCGGCGCCAAGGCGCTCGGCGGCCTCGCGCTCGGACTTGATCGAGACCAGCAGGGCTTGCGCCTCTTCGCGCAGGCGCAACGCCTCGTTCAGCTCCGCCTGGATCTTGGCGCCGCGATCGTCCAGCGCCTTCATGGCCAGACCCGGAACCTTGGCGCGGATCAGGATGGCGAAGAAGACCACCATGCCGATGGCGATCCAGACCTCGGCGTCTTGCAGGAGCTCCATCAGGCGTCTCCGCGGGCTTGGGCGGCGCTGAGCTGGGCGGCGGTCGGCGCGCTGCCGGTCAGTTTCTCGACGATGGCGCCGGCGGTCTCAAGCGCGATCTGGCGCACATTGCTCATGGCCTGGTCGCGCGACGCCATAAGCTGAACCTCGGCCTTGGAAAGCTGCTCGGCGAGTTTCGCCTGTTCCAGTGCATCAGCGGCGGCGGCCTCCTCCTGGACGCGGGACTTGGCATCCAGCGCCAGCCTCTGAGCTCTGGCGCGGGCCGCGGCGGTTTCCGCTGCTGCTGCGGCGGCTTCCTCGTCGGCCTGGGCCTTCAATCGCCGAGCGTCACCGATATCGCCGGCGATGCGGTCTTCTCGAGCGGCGATCGTCCCGCCCACCCGGGGCACGAAGACCCGAGCGAAAAGCAGGAACATGATGCCGAAGATGGCCAGCATCCAGATTGCCTGGCCCGGCCATTGAGAGGCGTCGAACTGCGGCAGGCCGCCCGAGCCGTGCTCGGCGGCCGCTGCTGCTGCTGCCGGAATTGCCTGAGAGGCCGCCATCGAGAGATCGAACCTAGGCGTAGAGAATGATGAAGGCGATCACGAGCGCGAAGATGCCCATGGCTTCCGTCACCGCGAAGCCGAGGAACAACATCGGACGTTCGCCTGCTGCGGCCGAGGGGTTGCGGATAGCCGCTTGCAGATAGTTGCCGAACAGGATGCCGAGGCCGGCGCCGGCGCCAATCAGGCCCATGGCCGCGAGGCCTGCGCCGATGTGTCGAGCTGATGCGAGATCCATTTCCAGAAAGTCCCCTTGAGATGATGAGTTAGGTTGAGGTCAGTGGCCGTGATCGAGGTTCACGACGTCGCTGAGGTAGGTGCAGGTGAGGGCGGCGAATACGAAGGCCTGAAGGAAGGCCACGATCAATTCGAGAGCCATGAGCGCCACGACCATGCTGAGCGACAGGGCCGCGCCGGCGAAGCCGAGGCTGGCTAGGCCGCCATGCATGGCGAACGCGCCCAGCGCGATCACGAAGCTGGCGAACATGTACATAACGACGTGGCCGCCGATCATGTTGCCGAACAACCGCATGGCCAGCGTCACGGGGCGCACCAAGAACGAGAATATCTCGATGGGCACCAGGAAAATGAGCATCAGCCAGTGGACCCCGGACGGCACAAACAGCTTGAAGAAGCCAAGGCCGTTGCGCACGAACCCGACGATGACGACGATCGAAAAGGTCATCACGGCGAGAATGCCGGTCACTGCGAGCTGAGACGTGACGGTGAAGGTCGTCGGCACCAGACCGATGATGTTCATCACCGCGATCAGCGAAAACAGGGTGAAGACAAAAGGCAGGAACGGCCGGCCGCGGTCGCCGATCATCGCCCCGGTGAGACTCTTGTCGATAAGGTCGTAGAGAATCTCAGCCCCGGCCTGCAGCCGGCCGGGCACGACTTGACGCCGCGCGGCGACGAGGAAGAAAAGCGTGATCAGACCCGCCGAAATCAGCATGAACAGGACGGAGTTGGTGATGGAGAGGTCGAGCGTCCCCACGCCGGGGATTTCGACCGGGAGCGGCACGATCCTGTGAATCAGGAACTGGTTCATCGGCTCGATGGCGGCCATCGTCGGTCTTCAGTCCTCGTCCTCATCGTCCGGAACGGCCGGTGGCGGCGGTCCGGAGGCTTGGGCCCTGGCGCTCATCGCCAAGGCCGATCGCACGGCGGCGTAAATCGACACGCCAAGCCCGATCAGCAGGCCGCTGATCAAGCCGAAGGGGCTTGTATGGACGAAGTGGTCGAAGGTCCAGCCCAGGCCGAGCCCTCCAAACACCCCGCCCAGCAGTCCCGCCAGGAGGCGGTAGCCCTCGCCCGCATCGCCTATGCCGGCGAGGGACGATTTTGCGGGCGCGCGGGAGGCCTCGAATGTATCGAGGTCCCGACCGAGGCGCTTGCGCGCCTGCTTGCGCGTATCATCAGGTTCCGACATGGCGGTTGAAGGTCCAGCCGAACCCCGTTTGTCCCCCGGCCCTGTCAGATCGCGGCGGAACCTATAGGCAGCCGCCGAGGGCGTCAAGTTGAAGCGGGAACGGATTAAGTTATTGATTTAAAATAAGTAATCGAAAATTACTGGCCCGGATTGGCTGGCGGCGGCTGATCGGAGGGCGCCGGCGCGGGCGCGTCCGGAAGCGTCTGGATGGCCGGGGCGTCCGCGGGCGGCGGTGTATCGGCGGCGGCCGGCGCCTCCGCGACCGTGGGCGTATCGGCGGACGCGGGCGCATCGGCTGCCGCGGGCGCCGGGCCGACCTCGGGCCGCAGCGCCGCCGATGCGGCCTGGTCGACGGGGTCCTCGGCGGCGGCGGGCGGTGCGCCCGGCCCGGCCGGCGTCTTCGCCAGCGCGGCGATCGCATGGGCATG
>CALAEG010000118.1 GCA_937890965.1 uncultured Caulobacteraceae bacterium
CCAAGGGCGCCGTCGCTGTCGCTGGCCTCGCCGAGCATCTGCAGAGCCACCGCCAGGGCGGCCTGGACGCCGGCCCAATCCAGCGGGCTCTGATCCCTGGTCAGGGTCTCAAGCACCGCGACCAGGCCGTTGACCGCCTTGGCGATAGCGGCGATGTCGATATCGAGCGCGGCCAGCGCCGCCTCGCTCGACCAGCACACCGTCTCGGCGCGCGCCCAGCTCAGCGGCTCATAGGCCGGATCCAGCTTGCGGGCGGCGAGCTTGGCGCCGTCGATGGCCATGCGCAGCAGCATGGGTTCCTTCAGCCGCGTCCCGCAGGCGGCGAGAAACTCGGCGCGATCGATCCGCGCCTGGGCGGCGAGCAGCCGGCCGGCGGCGCGGCGACGCCCGTGCGTTTCCAGCTCGAGAATAGGGGTGTCGAAACGCGCCGCGGCGGCGAGCGCCTGTTTCAGATTACCGATCGACCGCAGGGCGCGGGCCTCGACGACGGCGCGGCCGGTGGCGGCGAGCGCGGCGATGACGCCGGGTCCGGCCGCCGTCTGCGCCTGTTCCAGGGCCACGGACGCGGCGGCGCTCAGGCCATCGTCGCCGACCAGTTCGGCGCCCAGAAGGCCGATGCCGGCCTGTTCGCAGCGGGCCGCGGCCCAGGCGCCCGTGCGGCGGTCGCGATCGAAGCCGGCGGCGGACTGCTCGGCGGCCGAGGCGGCCTTGCGCAGGCAGACGACGTCGCCCGTGCGCCGCGCGACCTCGCGCCAGACGCGGGCGGCTTCCAGATAGCGTTGCGGGCGATCCTTGGCGCTGATCCGGCCCGCGGCCACATCGGCGGCGCGGCCTTCGACGCGCAGAAGGTCGAGATCGAGCAGTTCGAGCAGGCTGGCGTCGCCGCCGGTCAGCCCGTCCTTGAAGGTGTCGGCCTTGAACAGCCGCCTGAATTCCCGACCGAACTCGAACATGAAATGCGGCTCCGAGGCGAATTCCGCGCCATTCCGGAACGCCCGGGCTGGCTGCATCCTCGAAAGAGCAAAGCCGGAGCCGAAGGGATTAACAAGTGATTAATCTTACCGAATGGTTAACGCCTCGGTGATGCGCGCTCGCCGGGCGGGCTGGCGTCGGTGGTTATGACGATACGCTCCTCGTCGTCCGCGAGCGGCTCGAACCGGCCCCTCAGAACCTGGAACGTGTTGCGCGTGATCAGCAGCGAGCCGCCCAGATCACGGTTTCTGGCCTCGACGCGCGCCCAGGCCTCCGTTTCCGAACAGGTCAGTTCGTAGAGACGATAATCCGCGCCGGCGGCCATAACCTGATCGCGCACGCGATCGCGCTCCGCCCGCGTCCAGAAGCCAAGGTCCAGCACAACGTCGGTCCCGAGGCCGAGGCAGCGCGTCCAGACCTCCGCCATCAGGTCCCAGACACGCTCGTGCAGGGCCGCGAACTGGTCGGCCGGCGGATCGTCGCCGAACAGGCGCGACATCCACTCGTCATGCGAAAACCGCACGGCCGGCAGCTCAAGCTCCAGCCGTTTGGCGAAGCTGGTCTTGCCGGCGCCGAGATAGCCGTGGATCAGGTGGGCTGTCGCCATCGGCCGGACTGGGCCTAGCCCCGTTCCTTGGTGCGCAGGAACTGGATGTCGGGGAAGCGTTCGGTGACGTAGCCGATCTCCCAGGCGGACTTGGCGAGGAAGACCGGCTGGCCGTCCAGGTCGGCGGCCATGGCGGTGCGGTGCTTGCTGGAAAAGTCCTCGATGTCGGCGCGGCTGGCGGCCAGCCAGCGGGCCTCGGCGTAGGGGGCGGGTTCGAAGACCACATCCAGGTCGTATTCGCCGCCCAGCCGGTCGGCCATGACCTCGAACTGCAACTGGCCGACGGCGCCGACGATGAAGTCCGAGCCGATGATCGGACGGAACAGCTGGGTGACGCCCTCCTCGGCCAGGCTTTCCAGCGCCTTCTTCAGGTGCTTGGCCTTGAGCGGGTCGGTGACCCGCACGCGCTGCAGGATTTCCGGGGCGAAGTTGGGCAGGCCGGCAAA
>CALAEG010000119.1 GCA_937890965.1 uncultured Caulobacteraceae bacterium
TCCCCATGGCGCTGGCGCGCCGGCCTTAGCCGGTTTCGAGACCGGCGCTATTTGCCCATTTAAGGGACTTTCTAGTCGAAGTCTCGGTGTTTTAGGCACGCAATAACGTGCACTCAGCGCACTGGATGGCTCCGTACGGGCTGGGTCGCAATGTCCGCTAACCCCCCTTAGCTGACGTTCGGAAGGTCCGCTTGCCGGCCCGGCTCCGACGTCCGCTTCCGACCCGAAGCGGACATTCGAGCGGTCCTGTGGAGGACGCCGTCCGACAGGCAAGTGGACACTACCCGCCGTCGCTCGGGCCGAAGGTGGCCGAAGTGAGGACACGACCTAGCCTCCGTGGGCGCACTTGGTCGGCAGGGCGAGGGCGGCGGGCGACGGCGGCGTCAGGCTGAAGGACGTGACCTCGATCATGGTTCGCGGTGGCCCGTTCGGCGGCGTCATGACCCATTTGACGATGAGGCCCGTCGTCGGCTCGACCCAGACCTTCCCCTGGCCGTCGGGGGTCGCCGCCACGGACACCTCGGTCGCAATGCCGTTCACGGTCGCGGCGCCGGCGTCCGTCGGGTGGAACTTGGCCATCTGGCCGATAAGATCCGCGGACATGGCGAAGGGGTCACCCCAGTCGCCGGTGACGTTGGATGGGCCGCACGGGGTGGTCGGGTCGATCAGGTCCAGGGTGTAGCTGAGGCCGCCCTTGATGTCGTAGTAGGCGCGCGAGTGCACGCCGGTCGGGTTGTCAGCCGTCGGGGGGATGGTCTGCTCGATGATGGCGCTCTGGCCGTCGCGGCCGATCTTCAGGATTTGGCCCGGGACGACGAGAAAGAGGGTCTCGGTGACCGAAAATCGCGTCGGCGCAGCGGCCGGTTGCGCACTGGCCGCCGACGGGGCGAGTCCGGCGAGCAGCGCTGCGGCCGCCAGCCCGATCGCCAGGGCGTTTGCGGTGGATGGGCTCACGACTGCCAGTGGCGGCCTGCCGGCATCTTCCGCCGCGAGAAGTCCCATTTCATCGCCCTTTAACGCAAAGCCACCGCGTGGCGGCCCAAGTCAGCAATCGGACGATCATTGCATCTATGTCCCCTCCCGACAGGGGGCGTTGCGGCAGTGTCCGTCAACAGTGTCCACTAAGCCGACGTTCTAACGGTCCGGTTGTCGACAGTAACCGCCAATGTCAGCTTCTGGGCCTCGAATCAACGTCCTCTTCCGACCCAAAGCGGACGCTCGCCGCCGATCCGAAACCCCCGCCATGCGGGGGCAGGACCCCTCGCAACTGCCTGCGCAGCGACTTGGACCCGGCCGTCGGGACCTGCTACAAGAACACCTTCGGCGAATGGCATTGCCTGACTATGGGCGCGGGCGTCTTCACCCAAGCCTACCAGCCTCCGGCGGCCGGCGGATGACAATGTCGGGGTGTGGTGACATGATCCAGAACAAGCAAGGAAGAGCCTTGCAGAACGCCCTTGCCACGCTGAAGCCGCGATTGGCGCTGGGGCGCCGCGGCGCAACGACGGTCGCGATGTTCGCGCTTGTCGGCCTCATCGCATGTTCGCCGTCCGTGCCAGCCGGCGCTTCCGCCAGCCCGGCGACCGTCACGCCGGCGGACGCGTCCGCCGGGCTTTATCCCGGCCCTTACGAGTGCTGGCACTTCTCGACCGCGGCCATGATGGAGAACTTCACCATCCTCGACGGCAGCCACTACACCGACGCCGCCGGCAATGCGGGGACTTATCAATTCAATGCCGGGACGGGCGATGTGAGCTTCGCCGGCGGCGCGCTGGACGGTCAGCAGGCCAGCTATTCCCAGGCCGCCACGCCTCCCACCGCCGACAATCCGCCGACCGTGAACCTCAAGGTCTCCGGCGACCACTGCCAGCGGCGGCTCTAGGTCGGCGCATCGACACGGGTCCGACCGCGTTCGCGGAGACGCCGGCGCTGTTGTGTCTCAGGCGCACGGGGCGTGGGGCCCGCTGTCGATCATCGTCAACTCGTTCAAGCTATCAGGCCAGGAAGGTCCAAGCTCCGTTCGGCGCTGGCGTCATTCGCTGTCGTCGCCGCCTTGGCGACATTGAAAATGGCCTTCCTGGACCGACGCAGCGCATCGCGAAGCAGCGGCGGGGCGAGAAGTCCAAATCGTCACATCTCAGTGCATCAATGTTCCTAGCGCGAGCGCGGCTGCGCCAATGACCACGCCTGTGAGGGCCACCCCCCAGCGGCTATTGAAGCTCTCCTCGATTGTGACCAAGTCCGGCACGGCCTTGTTGTAGCGCACCGTCACTGCCGTGCCGGCGGGTTTGGCGCTACGGTCGCTGTCGAACTGACGCGAGGCGGAGGCGGAGGTGTATGAGTGGCCGTCGGGGGTGGTGTAGGCCAGCTGCGCCCGGAAACGGACGATCTCACCGTCCTTTTCCTCGACCCAGTTGACGATCGTGCCTGGCGCTGGCCGAGTGGTCACGGTCGCGTAGGCTTGGTTCAACAAGATCACCGCCCCGCCCGCCGCGCCAAGTCCACCGATAACGTCGAACAGCATGCCGATCGCGCTCATGGTTCTCTCCCCCCGAGGCGGCACGAGAGCGGCGCGCGCAGTGGCAAGTCAAGGGCGTGCTCGTGGTCGCCTCTAAGTCCCGAATTCATCGATGGCGAGGCAACAGAAGCGCCTGCTGTTCGCGGCTCGCTAGCATGCTGCGCGAATCGTCGGCCAGTCCGGACGGCCAATTTCCACCGATAGCTGACGTTCGGATGGCCCGCTTGTCGGCAGTGCAGCGAGGGTCCGGTTTGCGGCCGGCAGCCAAAGTCCGCTTTCGACCCTTAGCGGACCTCAATCTGCGCGCGCTGGCGCAGCAAGCTCAGCAAACTCGGTCTAATTGAACCCTGACTTTGCGCTCGCTCAAAGCGGCCTGGCGGCATCGGGCTATGGCTAGGTTTCAACCGAAGTCAGGCCGCGACGCTTTGACAGTCGGCGAGGATCGAAGTCATGACCCACTCTATCTGGCTCGGAGACCGGCGCCGGTTGGCGCTGTTCGCTTTCGTCGCCCTTGGGCTCACGTTTGGCGGGCCGTTCGCGACGGCTCAGGCGGTCCGAGCGGCTTCTTCCAACGAGGTTATCGTCCAAGCGCCTGGCCATCACCAGCGCACCTTCGGCGTCCCGTCTGCGAAGGCCGACGCCTTTGCCGCCGAGGACGCCAAAGAGGCGGCTTGGCGCAAGTATCGCGACAGCTCCCCCCCGCCCCCGGGCCCCTGTCAAGTGCGGCCTGGCCCTGGACAAGGCGTCGGCTGCGGACCGTTTGAGGGGCTGGAAGCCTATCCAGGTCTTCAAAGCTACTTCCAACAATAGGCCCGACGAGGGCAAATTCTCGTGCGCACACAATGTCAGACCGAGAACGCCTTAGCCCATCCTCAGATGAGTAGAGGCTGCATGTCGGCGGCGTCGGCCAGCGCGCGTGCGGCGGCGCAGCAGCAGGCGGCCGTGCTGATTAAGTGTCCGCAGTGTCAGCGCGACATTTCCGATACTGCCCACTCGTGCCCAGGGTGTGGCCACGTCCTGGGCCCGGCTGCAGCCGCCAAGCGGGCCACAGAGCCGTCCCAGAAGACCGGCGGATTGGGAATCTGGTGGGCCCTTGTCGTGTCGACCGCGGCTGTCGTGTTTCTGATCCTGGCCCTGCTCATTCGCTACCAAATTCTCCAATTCGCTCCGGCGGCGAATGGTGGATAGCCGCCGGGCGGGCCAGACGCATTGAGCTTGCTCTATCCGGAGAGCGAGACTTCTGGCGATTGCCGCCGCTTTCGGTCGCGCGATTGCCGTCCTCGCGACTGCCGGCGATAGTTCTCGCGCCCGCCACGTTGGACCTTGGCGGGCGAAAGCCAGGGCAAGGAAATTGGCGAGCCGGAAATCCGATCGCGAGGGGGACGCGCGCGCCGTCGCGCGTCTTGCCGTGCGCCTGACGCCCCGCGGCGGCCACGACCGCGTTGACGGGTGGGCCAGGGACGAAGCCGGCCGGGCCTTCTTGAAGGTGAGGGTCGCGGCGCCGCCCATCGACGGCCAGGCGAACGCGGCGCTGGTGCGGCTGATCGCGAAGGCGCTTCGCCGACCGGCCGGCGCGGTGCGGATCGCCGTCGGAGAAACGGCGAGGCTGAAACAGCTCACCATCGACGGCGTGAGCCAAGCCGAGGTCGCGGCGGCGTTCGGCGTCGCGCCTTAGAGTTCGCCACACTGGCTGGGGTCGCTCAAATGTCCCGCGCGGACACGAGGCGCAGAGACACCGGCGGCGCTGAGGTCGTACAACCGGCCACACGCTCAAGGCAGGCGAGGCAGGTTCAATGGCGCAGCTTCTCGACGAAATCAGATCGGCGCTGGGCCCCGGCGGGGTGCTCGAGGGACAGGATGCGCTCGATGCGGCCAAGAGTCCCTGGACCCGGCTCGGGAGCCCGATGGCGATCGTGCGTCCGCGTTCCACGGCCGAGGTGGCGCTGATCCTGCGCGCGGCTCACGCGGCCGGCCAGGCCGTGGCGCCATGGGGTGGGCGGACGGGCCTCGTCGACGGCGCCTATGCCGATGGCGCGCTGGCGCTCTCGCTCGAGCGGATGAACGCCATCGAGGCGATCGATCCGTCCAGCGGAACCATGCGCGTGCAGGCGGGGTGCGTGCTGCAGACCGCCTGCGAGGCGGCCGAAGCCCAGGGTCTGCTGCTGCCGTTGGATCTCGGCTCGCGCGGGTCAGCCACGATCGGCGGCAACATCTCCACCAACGCCGGCGGCAATCGCGTGCTGCGGTGGGGGATGATGCGCGAGATGGTGCTGGGGCTGGAGGCGGTGCTCGCCGACGGCGACGTGGTCAGCGCCATGAGCCCGCTGATGAAGAACAACACCGGCTACGATCTGAAGCAGCTGTTCATCGGCTCGGAGGGCACGCTTGGCGTCGTCACCCGCGCGGTCCTGCGCCTGCGGCCCAAGCCGACCAGCGACAACGTCGCCTTCGTGGCGGTGGATCGCTTTGACAAGCTTCCGCTCCTGCTATGGCGATTGCAGCGCGCGCTGAGCGGGTCGCTGTCCGCATTCGAGGTCATGTGGTCGGACTTCTACGAGCTGGTCACGACCGCGCCGGCGGCCGGCCGACCCATCCTGCCCTATGGCCATCCCTTCTACGTGCTCGTCGAAGCCATGGGCTCCAGCGCCGATCAGGACGCCGAACAGTTCGAAAGCGTTCTGATGGCGGCACTGGGGGCCGGCGACATCGTCGATGCGGCGATCGCCAAGTCGATCGCCGAGCGCAACGCCATGTGGGGCCTGCGCGACGACGTCGGACAGACGGCGCGCAATGCGCCGATTATCGCCTTCGATGTGAGCCTGCACATCCCGGACATGGAGGCTTATGTCGACGAGGTCCGCGGCGCGCTCCGGGCGCGTTGGCCCACAGCCAGCCTGATGACCTTCGGACATCTCGGCGATGGCAACCTGCATCTGGTCGCTGGCGTCGGCGACCGATCGCCGGAAACGCGACACGCCGTCGAGGAGATTGTCTACGGGCCCTTGCACCGGCTGGGCGGGTCGATCTCCGCCGAGCAC
>CALAEG010000120.1 GCA_937890965.1 uncultured Caulobacteraceae bacterium
CCGACGAGATGATCCTGGATATCGGCCCGCTCACCATCGAGCACGTGGTCTCGGTGCTGGGCCGGGTGAAGACGCTGGTGTGGAACGGGCCGTTCGGCGCCTTCGAGCTCGAGCCCTTCGACAACGGCACCATCGAGGTCGCGGAGGCCGCCGCGGAACTCACCACCGCCGGCAAGATTGTCTCGGTGGCGGGCGGCGGCGATACGGTGGCGGCCCTCAATGCGGCCGGGACCACCGACCGGATGACTTACGTGTCGGCGGCGGGCGGTGCATTCCTGGAATGGCTGGAAGGCAAGCCATTGCCGGGGGTCCAGGTTTTGAGAGTAAAATAGGCCAGCTTTTTAGGATCAACCCATGAAGGAGGCTTCAAGTGAACCTCGCTGAGCTCAATCGAGTCGCCGAGGCCATGGTTGCGCCGGGCCGCGGCATCCTCGCCGCCGACGAATCATCGGCCACCATCAAGAAGCGGTTCGACGCCATCGGCGCCGAATCGACCGACAACAACCGGCGCGACTACCGGGAGCTGCTGTTTCGCTCGACCGAGGCGATGTCGAAATATATTTCCGGCGTCATCCTCTATGACGAGACCATCCGCCAAAACGCCAAGGACGGCACTCCGCTGGTCAAGGTGATCGAAAGGGCCGGGTCTTTGCCCGGCATCAAGGTCGACAAGGGCCCCAAGCCGCTCCCGTTCTGCCCCAACGAAGTCATCACCGAGGGCCTCGACGGTTTGCGCGAACGGCTGGTGGAATATCGCGGGCTCGGGGCCAAGTTCGCCAAATGGCGCGCCGTCATCGACATCGGGGCCGGCATCCCGACCCAGACCTGCATCAATACGAACGCCCATGCGCTGGCGCGCTATGCGGCGCTCTGCCAGGACGAAGGCATCGTGCCGATCGTCGAGCCGGAAGTGCTGATGGACGGCGATCACGATATCGACCGCTGCTACATCGCCACCGAGTGGACGTTGAAGCGGGTGTTCGAGCAGCTCTATGACCAGCGGGTGGCGCTCGAAGCCATAGTGCTCAAGCCCAACATGGTGGTGGCGGGCAAGAAGTGTGGCAAGCGCGCAACCGTCGAGGAGGCCGCCGAGAAGACCCTGAAGGTCCTCAAGGCCTGCGTTCCGGCCGCCGTGCCCGGTATCGCGTTCCTGTCCGGCGGCCAGTCCGATGAAGAGGCGACCGCCCATCTCGACGCCATGAACCGGATCGGCGGTCTGCCGTGGAAGCTGACCTTCTCCTATGGCCGCGCGCTGCAGGCCGCGCCGCAACAGGCCTGGTCCGGCAAGGCCGAGAATGTCCCCGCCGGACAAAAGGCCTTCAGCCATCGCGCGCTGATGAATTCGCTGGCCGCCCGGGGGCAATGGAAGGCCGATCTAGAGAAGAAGGCGGCGTAGCCGTCGGCAACCCGAAATTCGGCACCCCGAAATAAAGCCTTGCGATTGTCGTTGCGAGGAACCAACGGGTCCCGCCTCCGGC
Source organism: uncultured Caulobacteraceae bacterium (assembly GCA_937890965.1). Classification (GTDB taxonomy): domain Bacteria; phylum Pseudomonadota; class Alphaproteobacteria; order Caulobacterales; family Caulobacteraceae; genus Poindextera. The sequence goes on from CALAEG010000120.1 coordinate 1,479, forward strand.
GGACCCCGATGACAGGCTTCGCGTCGAAGGTTGGCTTTGGAAACGCGTGGCCATCAGGGCCCATCCGATTCGGGCCAACCAGATCCAGACTGCGGGGGATA
>CALAEG010000121.1 GCA_937890965.1 uncultured Caulobacteraceae bacterium
GAGATTGGTCAGTGACTGGAGTTCAGACGTGTGCTCTTCCGATCTCCTGAAGGCGCTGATCGCGTCCGGCGAGCTCGACGCTCGCGAGGCGGGGCTCGCCAGCGACCGGCTGGCGATGAATGAAGCGGCCTTGGCGCAAGGCCTGGCCACCGTCATGGCCAATGCCCGGTTCACGCCGGTGGGCGCCGCGGCGTTCGAGGGCCTGCAGCGGTCGATGAGCGGGTCATGACCATTCGAGCCATCTTCGACTGGGCCAGGACGACGCCCGACAAGACTGCGCTGGAACACAACGGCGAGGTCTGGTCCTATCGCGATTTCGCCAGCGCCATCGCGGCGGCCCGCGGCTATTTTCACCGGCGTGGGATAGAGGGCGAGGGCGTCGCGGTGATGGTGGTCGCCCACCTCCGCGACTACTGGGTCTTCAGTCTGGCCTTGCGCAGCCTGGGTCTCACCACCATCGCGGTGCAGTGGCCCGACGACCTGCCCGGCCTGCGCCTGCCGCAGGTGCGACATGTCATCGGCAGTGCGGCGGAGAACCTGCCGGGTCTGGCGGAGCGATGCGCCGAACAGGGCTGGCCGCTGGTGCTGGTCGCGCCAAGCGACGAAGCGCCGCTTGGCCTCGACCATAGCGAGGGGCGCCCCGAGGGCGGCCACATCCTGCGCACCTCGGGCACCACCGGCGCCTACAAGATGGTGCTGTTCGACCCGTCCTTCGAACCGGAATATCTGCGGCTCAGGCGCGTGGCCAGCGGCATGAACCAGGACTCGATCGCCAACCTGTTCGAGTTCGGCCCCTGGACCGGCCTTGGCTATAAGGCCCCGTCCAATGCCTGGACGGTCGGCGCCACGGTGTTGTTCCATCAGGGTCTTGAACCGCATCTGGCCCTGCTTCGCCCCGGCCTCAGCACGTCCACGGTCATTCCCGGCATGCTGGCCGCCATACTGGCGCAGCCCGAGGGCGCCTTTCCGCGCAGCGAGACCATGCGCCTGTCGGTCATCGGCGGCACGATCACTCAGACCCAGATCGATCAGGCCAAGGCCCGGATCACGCCCAGACTGTTCAACGGCCTGGGCGCCACCGAGAGCCACCCCATAGCCGACACGCCGCTGAACACCCCCGATGACCACCGCTGGCACCTGCTGTCGCCGGGCAGCCTGGTCGAACTGGTCGACGAGTTCGACCGGCCCGTCCCCATCGGCCAGATCGGCCGCATCCGGGTCGGGACCGAGGGCGGCCCGACACGCTATCTGCATGACGAAGAGGCGACCAAGGCCTTCTTCAGGGACGGCTTCTTCTACACCGGCGACCTGGCCGTCATGCGCGAGGACGGCCGGATCGCGCTGCAGGGCCGGGTCACCGAGGTGATCAACGTCAATGGCCACAAGATATCGCCCGGCCTGATCGAGGACCGTCTGCGCGAGGCCCTGGGCGTGGACGGAGTCTGCCTGCTCTCCATGCAAGACGACCGTGGCGCGGAAGAGCTGCACTTGGTGGTCGAGGCGACGACGCCGGTCGATACCGCGACCTTGGCCGGCGTGCTCCGCGCCGAGCTGCACGGATTTCCAGGCGTCCATGTCCAATACACCGCGGCCCTGCCGCGCAACGCCATGGGCAAGCTCCTGCGCCAGGCGCTGACCGTCGAGATCATCGCCGCCCGGCGCCCACGATAGTCGTCGCGCGCTTACGGCTTCAGATCGTCGGTCACCACCAGACTGTGCTGCACGATGGTCTGAAAGGGGTCGTAGGCCTCCCTGGCCGCGACCGGATAGGTGAAGACCACCCGGGCCAGGCCGCCATCGCGGTTGCGATACATGGCCGCGGTGACCACGCCGCCTTCCTCATAGCCCATCTCCAGGTCGCCATTGACGCGCACGGTGCTGACGTCGCTGCGCCCGTCGCGATCGGCGCTGATCTTGTCGACGAAGGCGTCGAAGGCGTCGGAGGTCATGGGCGGATCGACCGCGACGATGAGGACAGCCTTGCCGTCGGCGCTGGCGAAATGCTGCTCGGTCCCGACACGGCTGGCCTTGGGCAGCAGGGCGGCGGGATAGCCGGCGCTCCAGCCGTGGGCGGCGTCGCTCAGCGGCGTCCAGCCGGCCTTTTTGCGCGCCGCATCGGCGTCGGCGCGCAGCTCCGTGAGATCGGTGGTGAAGATCAGGCCGGTGGCGAGCCGGCCCTTTTCTTCCTGCCAGGCGGCCAGGGATTCCCGCTGCGAACCGGATGGCGGCTCGTCGCTCGGCGGCGACCCGGAACTGACCGTCTGGTCGTTCCAGAGCAGAAGGTCGTCGAGCTGGATTTCGTTGATCGCGTCCGGCGCGGCCAGCGCGCCCAGGCCGGCGACCGGCCCGGTGAGCGGCGTCAGCGTCGCCGCGCCCTCTTGCAGGGTCTTGTCGTCATCGTCCTTGACCACGAAGTGGGCCGCGACCGGTCCGCCTGCATCGCCGAAGTCGCCGGTCAGCACCAGCTTGGCGTTCACCAGCTCGCCATTCAGCACGCAGCGGGTCTGCACACAGGATCCGCTGACCTCACCGGACGCGGCCGGCTCAGCGGACGAGGCGAACCAGCCGTCGAGCGTGGTCTCGGGATCGCTGTCGCCCGGCTTGACCTGGACATCGATGACGAAGGTCTTCGGCGCGGGATCGGCGGCGCTGGGCGCCGCGCCGGTCAGGCGCATGGTCTTGGCGACCGGGGCCGGGGCCTGCGCCGGGGCCGCGCCCGCGCACAGGCTGAGGGCCAGGCCGAACGCCGCCGCCAATCCCGTTCTCATCGCCAAAACCCCGCTGCCCGCGCCTTCGGAGGATGGCCGCCTTTGGCGTTCAGACCAAGCGCGCTTCCGGCGCATCCGCTGACGCCGCCAGCCCCGCCAGCAGGGTGGTCACGTCGCGCGCGCTCATCGGCTTGCCGAAACGATAGCCCTGCAGCGCGCCGCAGCCGGCGGCGATCAGGATCTGGCGCTGCTCCTCGGTCTCCACCCCCTCGGCGACCACGGTCATGCCCAGCGAGGCGGCCAGCCGGGCCACCGAGGCGACGATCACCGCCGACTGGCGGTCGCGCGTGACATTGTCGACGAAGGACTTGTCGATCTTGATGCAGTCGATAGCGAACTGGTTGAGATAGACCAGGCTGGAATAGCCGGTGCCGAAGTCGTCAAGGGCGACGCGCACGCCCGCCGCGCGCAGGATCTTCAGGTTCTGGTCGGCGCGCTCGACGTCGTCGATGATCGCGGTCTCGGTCAGCTCGATCTGGATGCGCCGCGGGGCCAGGTCGGCGTCCTCTGCATACTGCAGGATGCGCTCCGCGACGTTGTGGCGCAGGAACTGTCGCGCTGAGAGGTTCACCGAGACGTAAGGACCGTTCCAGCGCCGGCAGTCCTTCAGCGCCTGGCGGGTGATCCAGTCGCCGAGGTCGAGGATCAGGCCGGTCTCCTCGGCCACCGGCACGAAGTCCGCCGGCGAGATCGGGCCATGTTCGGGGCTGTTCCAGCGCACCAGCGCCTCGAAGCCCAGGATCTGGCCGTTCTCCGCCTTGACGATCGGCTGGTAGGCCATCTTCAGCTGGTTGGTGTTCATCGCCCGCTCCAGGCCGTGCTCGATGGAGACGCGGTGCTTGGCGGCCTTGTCGATGGCGGTGTCGTAGATTCGGAAGCGGTTGCGTCCTTCGGTCTTGGCGGCGTGCAGCGCCAGGTCGGCGTGGCGCATCAGCTCCGTCTGGGTGTGGTTGTCGCCCTGATAGGCGACGCCGATCGAGGCGCTGACCTGCACCTCGTGGCCCTGCACGCGGCGGCTCTGGCCGCAGACGCGCAGCACCCGCGCGCAGAACTCGACCACCCCGGCCTGGCTGGCGCCTTCGATGATGATGCCGAACTCGTCGCCACCCAGCCTGGCCAGGATGTCGCCGGCCGGGACGATGGCCGACATGGCCGCGCAGATCTTGCGCACCAGGTCGTCGCCGGCGTCGTGGCCAAGGGTGTCGTTGACCGACTTGAAGCGGTCCAGGTCGATCAGCAGCACGGTCTGCTTCTGCAGTCGGCGGCCCAGCCTGAGCGTCAGCTCGTCGACGAAGCCGGCCCGGTTGAGCACCCCGGTCAGGCCGTCGTGACGGGCGGCGTGCATGGCGATGTCGAGGCGGGCGTTGAGCTCGCGCCCCCGCGTCTCCAGGCCGACGATGGAGCGGTTGCGCTCTTCCAGCTCGCGCTTGGCCTGGTGCAGGGCGCGGTAGCGCTCGGCGACGATCCTGACCGCCCGCATCGCCTCCTGGCGCTGCAGCGGCGCCAGCAGAAAGGTCAGGGTCTCCGGCGTCTGGGTGACCTGCAGGCAGGCGGCGAAGGCGGCGCTATCGCGGCCATCGGCGATCACGATCAGCTCGGCGGCCGTGTGCGCATTGCGCACCTGGCGCACCTGTTCGGCCAGGTCGCCGACCGGCTTGCCGCGAAAATCGAAGATGAAGACGGCGGCGGCCTGGCCTGAGCGCCGCGCCGCATCCGCCCGCGCTATGGCCTCGGCAGCGCCGTCGCAGCCCAGCACGGTCTCTCTCGGCAAGGTCTCGCGGATGAAGCCGGCCAGGTCTTCGGCGCCGCTTGGGGCCACCACGAACACCGACAGTCGCGCCGAGACTGGGGTAGCGCTAACAGCTTGGTCGGCAGGCGACATTTCGGACGTTGCGCGTGCGCGTCCCGACATCCAGGGCCCCCAACCGTCGTCGAAGCGATCCTTATGGCCGAGGCGTTACGAAGAAACCGCTAAGGCGCGTTGCCGGCTAGGCGCGTAGCTCCAGCCGCTCGAGGCCGCGGAAGAAGGGCAGGGTGCGCCAGACCGGGGCCGCGTCGGGATCGGCGAAGGCCAGGTTGGGGAAGCGCTCGAACAGCTTCACCAGCGCCACGCTCGCCTCCAGCCTGGCCAGCGGCGCGCCGATGCAGATGTGCGCCCCGCCGCCAAAAGCCATGTGCGGCTTGTGCTTGCGGCTGACATCGAAGCGGTGCGGATCGTCGAACACCTCGGGATCGCGGTTGGCGGCGCGCAGCGAGAAGGTCATCGACTGGCTGGCCTTCACCGGACAGCCGCCGACCTCGATATCCTCAGAGGCGATGCGGCCGGTAATATCGACAGGCGGCTCATAGCGCAGGATCTCCTCGACCACGGCGTTGATGATGCCCGGATCAGCGCGCAGCTTGGCCAGTTCGGCGGGGTTCTTCAGCAGGAGCCGCACACCGTTGCCGATCAGGTCGGTGGTGGTCAGGTTGCCGCCGATGAGCAGGGCGGTGAGGTTGATCTGCACCTCGATGTCGCTCAGCGGCGCGCCCTCGGCCTGCAGGCGGACCATGTCCGAGATCAGGTCGTCACGCGGCTGGGCGCGGCGCGCGGCGATGGTCTCGGTGAAATAGGCGCTCAACGCCGGCCCGGCCGCTTCCATGCGCGCTGTCTGCTCGTCGTTGCGGAACGGGTTGAGGCCCTGGATCACGCCTTCCGACCAATCGCGGAAATCGCCAAGGCGATCGCGGTCGACACCCAGGATCGAGGCGATGGCGTCGACCGGAACCGGCACGCAGAATTCGCTCATCAGGTCGAAGGGCTGGGAGGCATCGATCGCCTCCAGCGCCTCGTCGACGATCCGTTCGACCTCGGGGCGGAACTTGGCGACCCGGGCATAGAGGGCCTGGGCCAGCGGCTGGCGGATGCGCTCGTGGTCGGGATTGTCCAGCATCAGGATGCTGGTGGTCTCGCCGCGATTGGTCTCGGTCTCCAGGTCGTCGACGAAGCGGCGCGACATCACCGCGGCCTGTTCGGCCCGGATCGGGTCGCGCCACAGGCTGCGGTCCGAAACCAGCGGCCGCACGTCGTTGTAGCGGGTCAGGATAAAGCTGCCCGACGCCTCGTCCCGGTGCACCGGACAACGCGCGCGCAGATCGTCCAGCACCGCGTGCGGATCGTCGCGGTAGTCCGGATTGAGCGGGGTAAGCTGGAACATGCCCGGCAAGGGGTCGGTGGTCATGCGTTCGGTTCCGGGCAGGGACGGGAGATGAGGCGCGATGTGCGCCTACTTCACCGCCCGCGCCAGCTTCTCGAAGGATTTTTCCAGCCGCGCAAAGCCCTCGGTCATGCAGGCCATCACCGCCTGGGCGTCCTCGCTGGGACCGCTCATCTCCATGTGGCCGTTCGCCTTCGCCTTGCGGCGACCTCCCGCACGTTCGCGCACGCAGGTATAGGCCTCACGCAAACGGCGACCGGAATCGATCTCCTCGGCGATGTACCACTTCATCAGGTTGGCGGTCATCGGATCGAAGATACCGTCGGCCAGCTGGCGGTTGATGTCGCGGAACGGATCGCGCTCCTCCTCCCGCTCCTCGCCGACCTTCTCAAGGTCGCTGATCGCGGGATCGGCCAGCTTGGCGGCCCGCCTGGCCGAGGCCGGGTCCGGCTTGCGGCGAAGCTCGTAGCCCAACTCGGCGATGCGGCGGCAGAAGACCTCGCCATGGCTGGTCTCGCGCGCGGCGACGAAACGCAGGGTGCAGGCCAGATCCTCGTCCGGCGTCGCATCGGCCCAGGCCCGCAGGTAGTGGCCGGCGCCGGTCTCAGCGAGCGAGATGGCGTTCAGGAGGCCGATATAGGGTGGTTTTTCGGTTTGCATCGTGTTGGCCACGGTCGTTCCCTCGGGCTGTGAAGCGGGTTTCGAACGGCCCGTTTCTTTGTTTGGATCGATGCTACGCCCGAAAACCGCCGGCTCGCAACCTGATCGGCGATCAGCCAGGCGGCCAGGCCGTGGACCGCCCCCACGACCAGCCCCGATTGACGAACACATATCTCGGTGGTTATGTGTCGATCAATAGCCGGAAGGTTATCGATCGCCAATGCCGAACGCTCAGGATGCGCTGTTCAGAACCCTCGCCGATCCAACCCGGCGGGCCATTTTCGAGCGATTGTGTCGCGAAGGAGAGCAGACGGTCGGGGCCCTGACGGCTCGCGCCGGGGTTTCGCAACCGGCAGTCTCGAAGCATCTCGGGGTCCTGCGGCGGGCCGGGCTGGTGCGCGACC
>CALAEG010000122.1 GCA_937890965.1 uncultured Caulobacteraceae bacterium
CCCGTCGAGCCCAGAACCGTGATCGTCTTTGGCTTGCTCAATGCACCCACCCCGCCTGATGGATAAACCTGGCCCCGGCTATGGCCATAACCGCGACCATCAGGCCGTCGACCCGGTCTAGCAGCCCGCCGTGGCCCGGGATCAGGTCCCCGGAGTCCTTGACGCCGAAACGCCGCTTCAGAATGGATTCCAACATGTCGCCGCCCATGGTGGCGAGACCACCCGCCAGGCCGATAAGCGCGGCCGCCAACAGGCTGAGCTTGGCGGTGGAGAGTTCTGCCGTCAGCATCGCCGCTCCCATCGCGCCCAAAAGACCACCGGCGAATCCCGCCCAGGTCTTGTTCGGCGAGTATCGAGGCCAAAGTTTAGGCCCTTTCAGGGCATTGCCGGCCAAAAATGCGCAAATGTCCGCCGACCAGACCACGGCGAACAACAAAATCGTCCAGCTGATCGGGTTGGGCATGGCGCGGATCCAGCTCAGGGCCAGACAGGGCGCTGCGATATAGACGACGCCGAAGGCCCCGTCGCCGGCGCGCGCGCCCAGGCTGCGGGCCACCAGGGCGACGGCCAGCGCCGCGGGCGCCACCAGGGCCCAGGCGACCGGAAACTGGTTCAGGTGCGCGCAGAAGAGCGTCGCCAGCACCGCGAGCGTCACGGCGATAGCCAGCCGGTTGGGCCGGCGCGGCGAGGCCATGGCGCCCCACTCGATCGCCAGCAGCGCCACCGCCACGGTGACCATCACGAAGAACAGCCAGTCGACGAAGACCGCGATCAGCACAACGGCGATCAGCACAACGGCCGAAAGCGCCCGTTGCCCGAGGTTCTTCCAGTCGAACCGCCTAGCCGACGGCGAGGACGTCATCAACGCCAGCCCCGCCATAGCGCCGGTCGCGCTTGCGGAACGTCTCCACGGCCTCAGCCAGGTGCTGCGGGCCATAGTCGGGCCAAAGCACGTCCTGGAAGATCAGCTCGGCATAGGCCGCCTCCCAGAGCAGGAAGTTGGACAGCCGCTGTTCGCCGCTAGTGCGGATGATCAGGTCGGGCGCCAGGGCCTCCGCGGTGGACAGCGCCGCCTCGAAGGCCGCCTCGTCGATCGCCGAGGCGTCCATCCGGCCATCGCGGACGGCCACCGCCAGCTTACGCGCCGCGTCGGCGATGTCGGCGCGGCCGCCATAGTTGAAGGCGACCTGCAACAGGAAGCGGTCGTTGTGCTGCGTGCGGGTCTCGGCCCGCTCGATGATCTCCAATATGTCCGGGCTCAGCCCCGCGCGGCGGCCGACAACGCGGACGCGGACGCCCTCGCGGTGCAGCCTGGCCAAGTCGGTCTCCACATAGAGCTTGAGCAGGGCCATGAGCTCGGAGACCTCATGGGCGGGTCTGCGCCAGTTCTCGGTCGAAAAGCCGAAGACGGTCAGCTGGTCGATGCCCAGGCCGGGCGCGGCCTCGATCGTGCGCTTCAGCGCGGTGACCCCTGACCGGTGGCCCAGCGTGCGCGGCAGCCCCCTCGCCTTCGCCCAGCGGCCATTGCCATCCATGATGATGGCCACGTGCAGCGACGGGAGATCGTCCGCGACGGCGGGGGCTTGGGCGCTGGATCGTGAAAACGGCCTCAAGCCGGATCTCGACGACATGGAAATCCCCTAAAGACTCGCACCCCCACGCCGATCGCGGCCATCAAACCTGCATGATCTCATGCTCTTTGCTTTTCAAGGCTTCGTCGACGCGCTTGACCGCCTCGTCGGTGAGCTTTTGCACCTCGTCGCTCATCCGCTTCAGTTCGTCCTGATTGATGGCGCCGTCTTTTTCGGCCTTTTTGAGGTCGTCATTGGCCTCGCGGCGCACATTACGCACCGCGATTCGCTGCTGTTCGGCATAGCGGCTGGCCAGTTTGGCCAGGTCGCGGCGGCGCTCCTCGGTCAGGGGCGGGATCGGCACGCGCAGGTTCTGGCCCTCGACCACCGGATTCAGGCCAAGGCCCGCATTGCGGATGGCCTTTTCCACCGAGACCACCAGCCCCTTGTCCCAGACGCTGACGGTGATCGAGCGCGGGTCGGGCACGCTGACGCTGCCGACCTGGCTGATCGGCGACGTCGAGCCGTAAGCCTCCACCATCACCTGATCGAGCAGGCCGGCATTGGCGCGGCCGGTGCGCAGGCTGATGAACTCCTCCTTCAGCGCGCCGACGGCCTTGTCCATGCGGTCGCGATAGCGGGAGAGGACGGGCTTTTCGGCGTCGGCCATGAGGTTTTCGTGTCCTTAAGGGAGGCTGTCTGGACCGATCACGGTATGCACCCCGGCGCCGGTCAGCACGTTCAGGAAGGCGCCGCGTTCGCGGATCGAGAAGACCACGATCGGGATGGCGTTGTCGCGCATCAGGCTGATCGAGGAGGCGTCCATGACCCGCAGATCGCGCGCCAGCACGTCCAGATAGCTCAGCCGGTCGTAGCGTTCGGCGTCTGGGTGGGTCTTCGGGTCGGCGGAATAGACGCCATCGACGCTGGTGCCCTTGAACAAGGCCTCGCAGCCCATCTCGGCGGCGCGCAGGGCGGCGCCCGTGTCGGTGGTGAAGAACGGCGCGCCCACGCCGGCGGCGAAGATCACCACCCTGCCCTTCTCCAGATGGCGCAGGGCCCGGCGGCGGATATAGGGCTCGCACACCGCATCCATCGGAATGGCGGACTGGACGCGGGTGTTGACGCCGATCTTCTCCAGCGCGCTCTGCAAGGCCAGCGCATTCATCACCGTGGCCAGCATGCCCATATAGTCGGCGCTGGCCCGCTCCATGCCCTTGCCGGCCATGGACAGGCCGCGAAAGATGTTGCCGCCGCCGATGACCAGGCAGACCTCGACGCCCTTGGTGGTCACCTCGGCGATGTCGGCGGCGACCGCGTCCAGCGTGGCCAGGTCGATGCCGAAGGGCTGTTCGCCCATCAGCACCTCGCCCGAAACCTTGAGAAGCACCCGGTGATAGAGCGGTCGTGCGGAGGCGGGCTGGGCCGGTTGTGGCGACAGGGACGTCATGCGGCTGACCTAGCGCGAAACGAGTCGAAACGCACCATAGCGCCAGGGTCCGCGGGCCGCCAAGCTGGCCCATTTCCTGCGAGACTTCGCTGACCGCGCCAGATTGGGACGCCGGAATGCCCAAGATCGCCCCCGAACAGGTTTCCGAGACCGCCCGCGAATCGGCGTCGGCGGGCGCCTATCCCGCTGAAATCCGCCCGCTGATCTCGCTGCGCTTCATCGCCCTGGCCTGGGTGGTGCTGAACCAGTTCCGTTTCCACCTCGGCCTGCACGCCGGCGACCGCAGCGGCCTGGTGTTCAAGGGCTATCTGGGAGCGTCGCTGTTCTTCGTCCTGGCCGGCTTCCTGGCCGTGCACTTGCTCGTCACCCAAGAGGCGCAAGGCCGGTTCCGTTACGGACCCTTCCTCTGGACCCGGCTGATCCGCACCTATCCGCTGCACCTGGTCATGATCGCGGTGATGGCGGTGTTGATGATCGCCGGTCGCGTGAGCGGCGCATCCTTGCCGGCCGGGGTGTTCGACTGGCGCGGCCTCGCCGCCAACCTGGCCCTGGTCCAGGCCTGGGGGACCGTGCCGACCGTGAGCTGGAACTTCCCATCCTGGCTGATCTCGGCCGAGTGGTTCGGCTATATCGCCCTGCCGGTCACCGCGTGGATCGCGCTGAAGCGCCTCAACCCCATCCTGGTCATCGCCGGCGCGATCGGCCTCTTTGCCGTGGCGTTCGAGGTTGCGGCGGCCAGGCACGTGCTGTTTACCGACATGACCGCCCAGATCGGCGCCCTGCAGACCGTTCCGGCCTTCCTGCTCGGCGCCGGGCTCTACGGTCTCGGCCGCCGATGGAGCCTGCCGCAAGGCTGGAGCGGCTTTGTCGCCGGCGTCGCCGGGGCCTGGATCGTCGCCGCGGCGCTGCTGCGGCTGAACGACCTCTTCATCTGGCCGGCCTTCGGGGCCCTGGTCTTCGGCTTGGCCGAGACCGCCAAGACCGAAAAGCCCGCCCTGACCTGGGCGCCGTTGCCCTGGCTGGGCCAGGTCGCCTATTCGATCTATCTGGTCTATCTGCCGGTCGACATCGTCTATTTCCACGGCGTCGAGCGCCTGATCGGGACCCCGACCGGCGCCCTGGCCTGGGCGGTCTGGGCCGGCGTCTTCCCGGTCATCCTGGTCGCGGGCGTCGCGGCGCATCAGCTGATCGCCAAGCCCGCCGCCGCCTGGCTCGCCCGCCACGCGCCGTTCGGCTCATCAGTCGATCGTTCGGATCTCTTCGCCGCCCGCTTGGCCGCCGTGACCCAGCGCCGAGTTAGGTCGTCGTCAGGTTGCGCAGCTCCACCGGAACGGCCTCGTAGGCGAGCGGCGGCGTGAGGCGAAGGCGCTCGCGGGCGGCTTCCAGCGGTTCGAACAGCAGCTTCTCGAAATCCTCGCCCGGCAGCCAGGCCGCGTGGACGGCGCGCCGGCGCGCCTCGCTGATCGCCTTGCGGGCCTGGGATTTCGCCGGGCCGTGGGCGCGGATATAGCCGCCATAGGCCATCACCGCGCGGCCGAGATCGTGGGTCTCGTGATAGGAAAAGGCCAGGAGGCAGGCCTCGCCAAGCGCGTCGCGGCCATAGCCGGTCAGCACGTGCAGGATGTCGTGGATGTCGCGGTAACGCCGGAAGAACCAGGCGTAAGGATGCACCTGGTCGAGTTCGGCCGGCGGAATGCCCTTGTGGCTCTCGTCGACAAGACCCTGCACTGAAAGGTGTTCGGACTCTGAGAAAGCCACGTAGGCGGCGCCGACGCTGTCCGGCGGAAAGGTCGCCCGCCAAGCTTCGTCCATCAGCCTGTCCGCCAACTCGACCCGTTCATAGGCGATGCGGCCGCCGTCCGGCGTCTCCAGCATCCGCACATAGTCGAGCTCATAGGCGTTGCCGTCCAGCGCGTGCATGACCGCATAGACCTGGGAGGTGTCTTCCTTGTCGACCATCAGCCGGCGCATGGCCACAAGCGCGCCTTTCCAGTCGCGCTTGCGCCGGCGCGAACGGTGGACGAGCCGCCGGGTGGCGGGCCCCAGATCGGTCATGTCGCGGCCCCTCCCCGGGCCCCTGAGCTAGACAATCGTCAGGTCGCGCAACTCCGATGGAACCGCCTCGTAGGCCAGGGGCCGCGTAATGCCGAGGCGGTGGCGCGCATCCTCCAGCGGCTCGAACAACATCTTCTCGTAGTCTTCGCCCCCCAGCCAGGCGGCGTGCTTGCCCATGCGGCGCGCCTCCAGAATGGCCTTGCGCGCCTTGCCGGCGGCCGGCCCGTGAGCGCGCAGGAAGCCGCCGGCGGCGATCAGGGCCCAGCCCGGCCCGTGTGTTTCCTGGAACGAGAAGGCCACCAGGCACATCTCGCCCAGCGCGTCGCGGCCATAGCCGGTCAACGTGCCAGATGTCGTGCACGTCGCGCACCCGCCGGAAGCACCAGGCGTAGGGATGCGACTGGTCCAGCTCCTCGGGCGGAACGCCCTTGTGGCTCTCGTCGATTAACCCGGCGGGGGAGAGGTGCTCGGTCTCGAGATAGTTGTGGTAGGCCTCGCCGACGCTGCCGGGCGGGAAGCTCGACCGCCACGCATCGTCCATCAGCTTTTCCGAAAGCTCCATCCGCTGATAGGCGATCTTGCCGCCGTCCGGCGTGGCCAGCAGGCGGATATAGTCCACCTTCGTGGCCTCGCCGTTCAGCGCATGCATGATGGCGAAGACCTGGGAGGTGTCTTCCTTGTTCGCCATCAGCCGCTGGAAGGCGGTGAAGGCGCGGCCCCAGTCACGGGTTCGGTGCCGGGCGTGGCTGTCGGTGCGCTTGTGGGTGACGGAACGCTTACTGACAGTTGCTGTATCGGTCATGTCGCATAACCTTGTTCGGTCGGCGTTACGTTAACTTCTCCTGCAAAGAGTTCAAGGCGATGGCTCGCGCCATGCGCGCCCGCGGCGATCCGCTCACGCGACGCGATAGCCCAGCCTGTACGACCCCGAAAAAGGCGTCTAATCATAGGGTAAACCAGACGGAAGCCATGCGAGCCATCGCCGGATGAACGATATTCGCCTCGCCCTGGTAAACGGCACCGGACCGCCCGGGCCAGCCTATGACGACATCATGAAAACCTCCTTCGTCTACCAGCTCGGCCAGACCCTGGGCGCGAAAAGCTTCTATCAGCGGGGCCCGAAGCTGTTCGGCCATGAGGTCCTGGACGAGGCGCATGCGGTCTATCAGTGGCTGAAGTCGGCCTATGAGGAAGATTCGAGCTTTCGGCTGATGCTGGCCGGCTACAGCCGCGGCGGCTCGGCGGCGATGATGGCCTGCGAGATGCTCGAGCGCGACGATATCCCTGTCGATTCGCTGTTCCTGTTCGACGCCGTGGCGCGGCACAATTTTCGCGGCGGCGTCGTG
>CALAEG010000123.1 GCA_937890965.1 uncultured Caulobacteraceae bacterium
GACTTGTTCGGGCCACCCATGATCACCGTCTTTGATCAGGTGTTCATGGGTCCCCCGCATTCCGCGGCTGAAGCCGCTCCAGCGGGGGATGACGGTTGGGGTTTGGGGGCGGCTGTTACACCGCCCCCTGGGCCACTGCGTTCAGGCGCGCATAGGTGCCGCCCTTGGCCACCAGGTCTGAGTGGCGGCCCTCCTCGACCACGCGGCCGTCCTGGAAGACCAGGATGCGGTCGGCGTGGCGGATGGTGGAGAGGCGGTGGGCGATGACGATGGTGGTTCGCCCGCGCATCAGCGCCTCGGTCGCCGCCTGCACCTCGCGCTCGGTCTCGACGTCGAGCGAGGAGGTCGCCTCGTCCAGCACCAGGATCGGCGCATCGGCCAAAAAGGCGCGCGCGATCGCCACCCGCTGACGCTCGCCGCCCGAGAGCTTGACGCCGCGCTCGCCGACCAGGGTCTCGTAGCCGTGCGGCAGCTTGGAGATGAAGTCGTGCGCGCGGGCCCGCTTGGCGGCCAGCATGATCTCGTCCGTCGTCGCCCCCGGCCGCGCATAGCCGATATTCTCGGCCACGGTGCGGTGGAACAGGGCCGGATCCTGCGGCACCACCGCGATGGCGCGGCGGAGCGAGCCTTGCGCGACCATGGCGATGTCCTGGCCGTCGATGACGATACGACCCGCCTGCAGGTCGTACAGGCGCTGGACCAGCTTGACGAAGGTCGACTTGCCCGAGCCGGTCGGACCGACCAGGGCCAGCCGCTCGCCCGGCGCGATGATCAGGCTGAAGTCGTCATAGATCGGGATCTCCGCCGACTTGTAGCGGAAGGTCACGTGCTCGAAGGCGATTTCGCCGGACTCGCCGATGAAGTCGGGGGCGCCGGCGTCGTCGGAAACCTGCGGCGCGATCCGGGCGAACTCGGCCACGTCCTCGACGTCGGCCAGGGCGCGCTGCAGCATGCGGATATTGTCGCCCATGTTGCGCAGATAGCCGCTCATGATCAGGAAGGTGGTGATCACGAAGGCCACGTCGCCGGCGCTCGCCTGGTGATTCAGCCAACGCAGGATCAGCAGGCCGGTCAGGCCCGCCTGCAGCACCGCCAGGATCATGTTCTGGATCAGCCACACGGTCATGTAGCGGTTCCAGGTCATCAGGGTGGCGTCGTGCCAGTCGCGGGTGACCTTGGCGAAACGCGCCTCTTCCCGCTTCTCGGCGCCGAAGCCCTTGACCACCGGATTGGACGAAATGGCGTCGGCCAGGGCGCCGCCGATGCGCGAGTCCATAGCCACCGACTGGCGGTTGGCCTTCATCACATAGTAGTTGGAAAACAAGACATTGGAGACGATGTAGGTCACCACCATCAACAGCGAAAAGCCGCCGATCAGCGGCCAGCGCAGCATCATCTGCACCGACAATATGGCCAACACGATCAGGGCCGGACCGATCCACATGATCACCGCATCGGAGACCATGTCGTAGCCCCACATGGCGCGCGAGATGCGCCGCACAGTGGCGCCGGCGAAGGTGTCGCCGTGCCAGTCGGACGAGAAGGCCTGCACGCGCTCGAACGCCTCGTTGGTCATCTCCTGCATGTTCGACGCGGCCAGGGGATTCCAGAAGAAGCGGATGCCGAGATTTCGGATCAGGCTGTAGGCCAGATAGACGCCGACGAAGAACAGCCACGCCTGCCAGGCGACCGAGGCGCTGGCGGGGACATGGCGCGTGGCGTCGACCAGGGCTTCGGCGGCCCGGGGCATCATCGATTCAAAGCCGATGGCGATCAGGATCAGGCCGATGGTGGTGAAACAGGCCCACCGCCGGCGCATCCAGTATCGGGAGATGAAGGCGAGAACCTGGAGGTTCGAAAGCGTTCGCTTGCGAAACTCGCCGGTGTCCTCATCAAAAACTTCGCTCATAACTTCGGTTCCCTGACCCGCTGACGGATCAGGCCGAGGCCCCGTGCGAGTCTATTGATTCAATGTCGTTGGTACGGGGCGCCAAAGTCGGCGTGACCCGCAAAGCCGGACAACGCGGCGAACAGCGCGTCCCGGTTCTTGAAGAGGCAATTGTGGGTCATCGCCTCATCGTCCTGCGCTTCGCCGCCGTGGTCAACCGCATCGTCGCGATCCAGTGAATCCGAGCAGTCGGGTGTCGCCAAATAGACACGCTTGCCGTCGACGACGGCGACCGCATAGTCGAAGCCCTCATCGGTCTCCTCGGCCAGGGCATAGCCTTCGCGGCCGGCGATGGTGGCCTCGTTGGCCAGCACCCGGTGGGTCTCACCGATGGTGCCGTTGTCGTTGAACTGCTCGACCCGGTACCAGCCGTCGGGATCCAGCGTGATCCTGATCTTGTCGGCCTCGTCGCCGTCGCGGACATAGATCCCATCATCCAGCGGATGCGCGGCCGCCGTCGCATCGAGCAGCAGGCGATTGGAGACGTAGCAGCCGCTCAACGCGATTCCGGCGAGAGCCAGGACCGCCAGCAGCGCCCCGCGCTTCAGCAAAGTCACGGAGTCCCGACCTTGACCCCGGGCCTGAAGCGCACGTTCAGGCTCTTCGGCCCGGAGATGAAGGTCGAGGCCAGCCACTCCGGCGGCGCGACGATCTCGAGCGTCTTCATACGGGTCAGCACCTCGGCCAGGATGGCGTCGATCTCGATGCGAGCAAGATGCTGGCCAAGACAGACGTGCGGGCCGCCGCCGAAGGCGATGTGCTCATTGGGGTCGCGGGACAGGTCCAGCGCATCGGGCCGGTCGAACTTCTCCGGATCGCGATTGGCCGCGCCGAAATACATCACCACCTTGTCGCCGCCCTTGATCGCGGTCTCGCCGATCCGGGTGTCGCGGGTCGCCGTGCGGCGCATGTAGATGACCGGGCTGGTGTAGCGCAGCAACTCCTCGCGGGCGCTGGGCAGGCGGGCGGGCAGGTCAGCCATCAGCCAGGCCAGCTGGTCGGGGTTCTCGTGCAGGGCCAGCAGGCCGGCGGAGAGCAGGTTGCGGGTGGTGTCGCCGCCGGCGTCGATCAGCAGCAGAAAAAAGAGCAGGAATTCCGGGTCGGTCAGCCGCTTGCCATCGACCTCGGCCTGCAGGAGGCGGGTCGCCAGGTCGTCGGCGGGCCGGGCCCGCTTCTCGGCGATGACCTGCATGCCATAGGCGAACATCTTGCCGACCGCCTGGCCGCCGGCGCCGGGCGGCAGGGTTTCCGGCGCCGAATGGATGATCTCGGTCAGCTTGTAGAGCTCGCGCCCGTCGTCCAGCGGCAGGCCCATCAGCTCGGCGATGACATAGGAGGGCATCTCGCCGGCCACCTCGGCGACGAAATCGCATTCGCCCTTCTCGATCACCGCATCGACGATCTGGCGGGCCAGGTCGTGCAGGCGCAAGCCCCGCTGGGCGGCGGCCGGGCGGGTGAACTCGGCGCGGATCAGCTTGCGGAAGGCGGTGTGCTGCGGCGGGTCCATCATCAGCATCATGGTCGCCTCGCCCAGCGCCCCGGTCTGGCCGGGCGGCGGGTCGGGGATCATGATGGTCGGGCCGGACGAGTAGTTCTGGAAGTCGTGGTCGACCGCATAGACGTCGGCATAGCGGGTCAGGGCCCAGAAGCCCGGCCCGTTCGGCTCCGGGTTCCAGTAGACCGGCGAGGTCTCGCGCAGGTCCTTGTAGAGGGCGTGCGGATGGCCATCGGCGAAGGTGGCGACGTCGAGAAAATCCTGGCCCACGCGGAGACCTCCCTGGCTTTGCGCCAGCCTGACGAAGCGGAGGGCCGAGGGCAAGGCTGGCGCGGCGTCACGCGATGATGGAAAACCCGCGCGATGACCACTACCCCCCTCCCAGACGCCGCGCCGGACAACTGGGTGGACCGGTTCGCGCCGGAGGCCTTGCGACCCTGGCTGAAGCTCGGGCGGTTCGACCGCCCGGCGGGCATCTGGCTTCTGCTGCTGCCCGGCTGGCAGGGGATCGCGCTGGCCGGTGCCATGGACGGGCGTTGGCCCAATCCCTGGCTGCTGGTCGCCTTCGCCCTAGGCGCCGCGCTGATGCGGGCGGCCGGCTGCGCCTATAACGACATCGTCGACCGCGACATCGACGCCAAGGTGGCGCGCACGGCGGCGCGGCCGGTGGCCTCGGGCCGGATCAGCGTCCGGCAGGCCTGGGCGTTTCTTGGCGTCTGCAGCCTGGCGGCCTTCGCCATCCTGCTGAGCCTCGGCCTGGTCGCCATCCTGCTGGGCGTGGCCTCGCTGGGCCTGGTCGCGGCCTATCCGTTCATGAAGCGGATCACCTGGTGGCCGCAGGCCTGGCTGGGCCTGACCTTCAACTGGGGCGCCCTGCTGGGCTATGCGGCGGCGACCGCCTGGCTGGCCTGGCCGGCTGTGCTGCTCTATGCGGCGGGCGTCTTCTGGACCCTGGGCTATGACACCATCTATGCGGTGCAGGACCTGGAGGATGACGCCCTGGCCGGGGTGAAATCCTCCGCCCGCCGGCTGGGCCGCGCCGCCCCGATCGGGGTCATGGTCTTCTACCTGATCTCGATCCTGCTGGTGTTCGCGGCCGGCGCGCTTGCCCATCTCGGCCCGCTGTTCGCCCTGATCGCGGCGCTCTACGCCATCCACCTGATCAGCCAGCCGCTTCGCCTTAAGCTCGACGACCCGCACCGCGCCCTGAAACTGTTCAAGTCCAACCGCGACGCCGGCCTGATCCTCTTCGCCGCCCTGGTCGCCGGATTGTGGCATGCGCCGGCGGTGTGGTTTGGGTTCTAGTATCCTTCTCCCCTTGCGGGAGAAGGTGGCCCCGAAGGGGTCGGATGAGGGGTCGCACAAGCCGTGCCTAAGGGGGCGTCACCGCCTCCAGAATCCGCGATAGAACGCCGTGACGGTCGGTGGCGATCATCTCGTTGGGGAACCGGAGCACGCGAAAGCCCTGACTGTGCAGCCAGGCATCGCGTGCCAGATCGTACTCGACGCTCGTAAGGTGCGCGGGTCCGTCAGCCTCGATGATGAGCCTGTGCCTGAAGGAGACGAAGTCGGCGACGTGCGGGCCGAGCGGGACCTGCCG
Source organism: uncultured Caulobacteraceae bacterium (assembly GCA_937890965.1). GTDB lineage: Bacteria > Pseudomonadota > Alphaproteobacteria > Caulobacterales > Caulobacteraceae > Poindextera. The sequence continues at coordinate 5,044 of CALAEG010000123.1, forward strand.
CCGGAACTTCAGGCCTTCGAGCCGCTGGTCCCTCAGCAGCCGCCAAAGCTTGGCTGCGTTGTATGCCGGCGCCTTGCGCATCGATCTGGCAAAGCTTCGACTGGTTTTTCTGACTTCGGGCATCTTAGAACAATACGAGAACATTTGTGCTGACGTAAAGGCTGTTCGCCTTGCCGGCAGGGCTGCCGCGACCCCTCATCCGGCCCTTCGGGCCACCTTCTCCCGCAAGGGGAGAAGGGGCGCGTCATTTGGGCCCTTGCTGGTCAATTCATGACCGTCCGCCGCTCTGGCGCATTGCCCGCAACGCGCAATCGTCCCATCTTATACCCATGTCCGTCGCCGCCCGCGTCAATCCGAAAGACTTCTTCACCGCCGAGGAGTGGGCGCCGCTGGCCGAGCACTCGTCGTGGAAGGGGCTGGCCCTGGTCGCCCATTGCTGGGCGGTGATCGGCCTGGCGACCCTGATGGGCCTGATCTGGCCGGTGACCATCCCGCTGGCGGTGATGATCATCGGCGCGCGGCAGCTGGGCCTTGGCATCCTGCAGCATGACGCCGCCCATGGCGCCCTGCACCGCGATCCGGGCGTCAACGAGTGGGTGGCCGAGTGGCTCTGCTCGGGCGGCGTGGTCCGCTACCGCAAATACCATCTGCAGCATCACAAGTTCGCCCAGCAGACCGAGGACCCCGACCTGGTGCTCTCGGCGCCCTTCCCGATCACCCGGCAGTCCTTCCGCCGCAAGATCGTCCGCGACCTGACCGGCCAGACCTGGTTCAAACAGCGCTTCGGCCTGCTGCAATACAATCTGAAAAACCGGGCCAAGGGCGCACCGGTGCTGCCGATCCTGGGCGCCGAGATCGTGCGCCAGCGGCGCTTCCTGGTCACCAATGCCTTCGCCATCGCCGGCTTCGGCGTCGCCGGCATGCTGCTCGGCCGCAACTGGTGGTGGGGCTGGTTTGCGCTCTGGCTCTTGCCGCGCGCCACCTGGTTCCAGATGGTGACCCGCCTGCGCAACATCGCCGAGCACGCCCTGGTGGCCAAGGACGAGCCCGATCCGCTGCGCCACGCCCGCACCACCAAGGCCAATCTCATCGAGCGCGCCCTGATCGCGCCCTACTACGTCAACTACCACTGCGAACATCACATGTTCATGCACCTGCCCTGCTACCAGCTGCCCCGGGCGCACCAACTGCTGGGCAAGAAGGGCGTGCTGGCGCGGATGGAAATCGCGCCGAGCTATCCGGCCATGCTGCGGCTGGCCGCGCCCGCGTGAGCGCGCAGGCCATCGCCGATCCGGTTGGCTTCATCCTGGCCAACACCCGGCTGACCAGCCCGCCGCACACCCCGGAGATCGCGCTCTATCTGGCCGACGAGATCACGCCGATCTGGCGCATGACCGAGGAGGAGCTGGGCCAGATCGGCCTGCCGCCGCCCTTCTGGGCCTTCGCCTGGGCCGGCGGCCAAGCCCTGGCGCGCTATCTGCTCGACCATCCTACCGAGGTGAAGGGCAAGCGGGTGTTCGACGTCGGCACGGGCTCAGGGTTAGTCGCCATCGCGGCGATGCAGGCCGGCGCCAAGTCCGCGGCCGGCGCCGACATCGACGGCTTCTGCGCCGCCGCCG
>CALAEG010000124.1 GCA_937890965.1 uncultured Caulobacteraceae bacterium
CCGCGCGGCGACGATACCGATGTTGGCGAGCAGATCCGTCAGGTCGTTGGTCGAGTTGAGTGGCGCCTGAGCCGGCCTGGCGGCGGCTGCAAGCTCTCGCATCGCCTTCGCGGCCACGCCGATCGGCCTCAGCGCCAAAGCCACAAATGTGAGGGAGAAAAGGCATGCCGAGATGCAGACAAGAAGCCAGAACCAGGCGTTGTCGGCCGGTCGCCCGGCCCAGTAGATTTGCGACGTAAAAAGCAAGATAAACGGCGGCGTCATCGCGAGAATAGTCACGACGACCACGGTTCGCCGCGTGCTACCAAACAGGCCCGCGGCAAACCTTTTAGGATACAACAAGTCCAACGCCAACCACCCAGCACCCATATCCAGACTGCGGCAGTCTGGGCCAAGATTGTTGATTTGCCGTGAAGCTAGATGCTTACAGACTTGCGAACGAGCTTAACCATAGCCGGCGATTCCGCAGCGGAATTCAGGGTATCGACCGCGCCGCGGTGGAGGCTGCATACAGGTTCGAAAGTTCCCGCTGGATACTCAAACCTCTGGCCGCCGCTGATTCCAAGACCTCTCGATCATTGTTCGCTGAGACCATTCGAGAGAGCTCGTCAAGCTGAGCCACCAACGCCTTTGAACGCACGCTGTTATCCTGAAGCAAGCGATAAGCCTGCTTGCGGGCCTGAGAGGCAAATAACCACGGCCGCGGCACCGCCGAAAGCGCGACGGTCGCGTTGCCAATCTCCCGCGCCCGAGCTTCGACTGTGACGAACGCTGAGCGTTTGACTGGCCCATGCGCGACAAACGCTGAGGATATGGATGGCCCATGCGCGTCGGTTGCTGAGCGTTTGGCTGGTCCATGTAAGCGCGTCGCCATGATGTAGGTTCTTGCGAAGGCGTCGTAATCGCCCAGGGCCTGCCGTGCAGCATCGATCGAGTCTACGGGGTTTCCCGAGGAAGGCGCAGCGGCGATTGTTGCATCCAGCTTGGCCTTGGCCTGGATGACCGCTGCAATTGCGCTCGAATCTCGGCCAGCCCTGGATCGACCAAGCGCCTGCTCAACCTCTCGCAGTTGGCCCTCGGCAGCGGCTCCAAGCGCCGCCGACTCATTGCGGGACATGACAGTGGCCTGGGTGTTCAACGCGGCGAGCATAGTCGCTGTCTTGGCTGCGTCGCTTGCGTCTTCTGCGGAAGTCCGGATCTGCCCCGCCATGTACGCGATCCTGGCCTGCGCACCGACCAGAGCCTCTATCTCCTTCGTAGGCCGACCGAAGCGCTGTGCCTCCGAAACGAAGCCTTTCGCGTCATTCTCCAACGCCGTCGGGACGAAGACCCTCGACGGCGCGACCGGCTTAGCCGGCGCGGTAGTAAACGCAGCTAGAGGGGCTGTCGGGAGCATCCGACCGACTGCGCTGGAGACATGGGACCGCGCCATGAGGAGAGTGCCGGCCGCGGCAACCACGGCGACAACGCCAATCCCGATTTGCGGGATGACCCAGCGCCTCGCTGGAGGACCGCTGCCTAATCCGCCGGTCGGATCTTGATTCTTGGGCTCGATTGCGGGCGGCGGCGGCTGGCGAATAACCGCCGCGGGGTCGACGTCGAGAGGCTCTGAGCGCAGCCCGATAACGCGGGTGGCGTCCTCGTCAGAAGGCGAGATATTCGGTACGCCGATCCGCGTGACCTCGTCATCGTCGTCGTAAGACTGCTCGAACAGCGTCAGCCACTCGGGGATCGATTGCGGGCGCTCGGCCGGACGGATCGCCATGGCCGCATCGACCGCACGTGTGAAGGACCGGCTAAAACCCGGTCGTTGTCGCGCCGACAGAGCCTCGCCCGACTGTGCGTGCAGCCGCTCAAGCACCTCGGGCGGCTTCTCGCCTGTAACGCACTGATAGAGGGCCACGCCCAGGGCGTAGATATCCGTCCAGGGGCCCTGAGGATAGGTTTTCACATACTGCTCAAGCGCCGCGTAGGGCGGCGTGTAGAACGTGACCTTGGTGCTGGTTGCCTGGCCCGCGTCAAAGCGCGCCGAACCGAAATCGATCAGCACCGGCCGTCCGCCATCATCGATCAAGATGTTGGCGGGTTTGATATCTCGATGGAGAATGCCGGCCCGGTGGGCGCGGTCGAGCCCATCGGCGATCGGCCTGAGCAGGGCAAGCAACTCCGCCTCTTCGAACCGGCGGCCGGCGCGCAACAGCTCGGAAAGCGGCACGCCGGTCTCGAAATCCATCACCAGGTAAGCGGTTCCATGGGCTTCGAACAGGCTGCGCACGCTCACAATGTTGGGGTGTCTATCGGGTTTAGACAGGTTCCAGAGAACCTTCGCCTCTTCGACGAACTTCTCCAATCCGAGCGCGTAGACCTCCTCCGAGGCGGAATCGGTCGGCGCGACCGTGGCGCTCGCATTGCGATCACAAATCGCGCTCGGGAAGTACTCCTTGATAGCGACAGTCTCACCGAAATAGACGCCCTTGGCGCGATAGACGATGCCGAAACCGCCCACGCCCAGGATTCCTTCGAGCCGCCACTCGCGCAGGATCGCACCTTCAGGCAGCGCCTTGCTGTGATAGGGCTTCACCGGTGACATTTGAACGCTAATCTTGGTGTTCTCCGCTCCAGGCGTAGTTGTGGCGGATATTTGCTAAGATATTCCGATGGCTCATGGCGATGGATGGTGAGACATGGAATTTCAAAGCGTGTCTCGAAGCCATGTCGGGTGTCGACGCAAGATCAATGAAGACGCTGTTCTGTGCCGACCCGACCTTGGGCTCTGGGCCGTCGCTGATGGCATGGGCGGGCATGACGCCGGCGCGTTTGCGAGCGCGCTTGTCGTCGAGATGTTGGCAGGCAGCGATCCGGAGTTGGACCTGGGGACACGGACTGACGCGGCCAGGCGGATGATCATCGAGGTGAACCGGCGCTTGGTGGCCATGGGTCGGGAAGGCTCAACATCCCGGACGATCGGGACCACGGTTGTGGCCATCGCCGCGGACCCTGGATCGTTCGCGTGCCTGTGGGTCGGCGACAGCCGCGCCTATCTCTGTCGTGGCCCCATGCTCGTACAGCTGACGCGGGACCATAGCGTGGTGCAGGCGCTGGTCGACGCTGGTGAACTCGATCCCGCCGAGGCCGCCGACCACCCGGACTCGAACGTCGTCACACGCGCAGTGGGCGCCACGCCGGAGCTGATGATTGACACCATAACGGGAGAGATCCGCCCGGGAGACACGTTGCTATTGGCCAGCGATGGACTGACTCGCCTATTGAACCGAGACGAGCTTCTGGTCGGCCTGCGCGCTTCAGATCTCGACGCCGCGGCGGACGGATTTATTGACGTTTGCCTTGCGCGCGGCGCGCCAGACAACGTCTCGTTGGTAATGTTGCGGGCTGAAAAAGGTTGAGGAAATCCGGTCGGATCGTCATTGCCCATGGGCCGACGTCGGCTATGCGTCGGAAGGCATTGTCAGAGGTACCTTTTTTAGGAACCATGAAGTACGGATTGGGCGTGGTCGCCGCCGCCTGAAGCGTTGCCGCGCTTAGTGCGTGCCCGTCTTGATGCCCGAAAGTCAAAACCGGGGAGGG
>CALAEG010000125.1 GCA_937890965.1 uncultured Caulobacteraceae bacterium
ATCTTGATTTCGGAACTCCAAGTCGGATCGGCCATAACCCTCGATGCTATTTGCTCGTATCCCTCTTGGATATCCTTGATCTGGCGGAACGCCACCCACTCGTTCACCATCGGAAGATCAATACGGGGAATGTTTCTCATGGGAGAGCTGTCGACCGCAGGCGGTCTGGTACTACCCCAGTCTCCATATATTATATTCGCCGCGTTGTGTCGCCGCGTTAGGCTAGAATGCAGATACCTTTCTTGCACTGGTATCTCGCCTCTCGCTCCAATTTGGGAAAATGAAGCGGGAAAACTGCTGCCAGATACAACAATCTCAGCATCCGGGTTCACATCCATAATTCTATCGATAAGTGACGACGCCCATAGCTCGTGCTCCAAGATATGGTTTGACCATCCCACGTCGATGAATACCGCCAGGTCTCCAGATGGGCCGCGGCTGGCGACTGGGCCGGAAGGATCTCAGTCGCCAAGGTCGGCCTCCAGAAGGCTCGCCTTTACGCAGTAGAGCTTGTGGGACTCCCCTCTGATCTTCACCGACTTCTGCCGTCTGCCATCATCGTGGACTAAAAAGCCCAGCCGGTCGACGATCCGCGCGACCTCGCCGGGATCAAAGCCCCGCGTGACCTCAGCCCAGCCCGCACTATGAAAGCAGTAGAGGATCTCGGAATTGTGGACCTTGCGGAAGCCAAGCGTCACATGGCTTCGCGCCTCTCTGTCCGGCACGCAGACGGCCGGTTGCTCTTCGTCACCTTCCGTGGTCGCTTGGTTGCCGATAGGCTCAAAGGCGGAGCGCCTGCTTTCGATCGCGGCCCTGATCTGCCGCATAACTTGCCCCTCCTCCCTCAGCGAGCCCCGACCGAAGGCGGCGCCCCATAGGCGGTAGAGTTTCGAGGCGGCCTCTGATGCCCAGCCCTTAGGCCAGGACACGGTCCCGTATTCGGCCGCCAGTTCACCGGCGGCTGCGATCGCGCCAAACCGCATCGCTGCGCGCTGCGCTTGCCCGGAATCGCCGAGCTCTCTGGCATCGATGAGAAACTGCGTCAGCCACATTTTAGCATCGGCGATCGCGCCGCTCTTGGAGGCGACCAGCCGCTTGACGAACGCCGGACCGGCGTGGCCATAGTCGCGGTCGCAGGCCTGCCGAATGGCGTCAGAAAGCTCGGCGGGTCCGGCCGCACCGTGCAACTCTTCCCATATGCCCATCTGGCGGCCAGCGTCGGCGCTTACGTCCAATAGGCGCAATTCTTGGCCGGCCATCGGTCGCTCGCCACGGAGGCCCGAGCGGATGTGGTCGGCCAGGCTGATCTCGCCTGTCGACAACAGTATGACCCGCCATTCGGCACGCTGACGCAGGGAGCCGTCCGTCCGCGATCGGCCCTTGGCTTGGCCCGACGCCAGACTGTAGGCCGCCATGCCGGCGGCATCCGGTGCGACGAGCGCCAGCTCGTCGAACACCAGCAAACTGTCATTGTGGCCCCAGGCGATCATTTCGAGGGCGTTGGCCGTGGCGCGCCAGGTCTGGCCAAAGCCCAGCGGTCCGCCGCCGCCCCAGACCGAGCCCGCGGCGACGGCCAAGGTGGTCTTGCCGCACGACGACGGCCCACGGAAATGAACCCCGCCGCCCTCAACATCGAGCAGCCGCAGGAGCGGTCCGAGGAAGGCCAGGGAGAGCGCGAAGGTCAGCAAGGCGTTCTTCTCGGCCTTGGCGGCGATGTTTTCTTTCCAGGCTTGTAGCGATCCTTTCTGGCCGTAGTGGAGACCGGCCGCCTCGCCGGTGAACCGGACCGGTTCACCGCCAGCTGGACCGATCACCCCGTTGGGCAGCACGAACCGAGAGCCTGTCCATCCGGTCCCCTTGCACCTCTTTCCACGCAACACGAGCCCTGAGGCAATCGCCCTGCTCAGCTAGGTCTGGGGCCTGCAGAAGGAAGAGACGGAGCTGCCGATCTCACCGGTTGTGACGGTGATCAGCCCGTAGACACCAGCTTCGGTCAATCGCGGGTTGCGTCACTCGACACGCTTCCAGGTCGTCGAGTGCGAATTAGTCGTGACGGTGACCACGTTGCGGCCATCGAACTGATAGGCGCCAGTGGTGATCGCGCCGGCAGACGAGAATTGATAGGTGTCCAGTGTCTTCCGCCACTGGCCGCCAGCCGCCGACCACGTCCCGCCCTCCGCTTCCTTGAGCGTCAGCCGATAGGCGCCATCGGCTGAGATGGTCATTGCCGAGGACCACTCCTGGCCGGTGGGCAGCGCCGGCCAGGAGTCGTCGCGCCAGACGCCAGCCACACCCGCAAAGGGCGAGCCCGCTGCCACGTTGTCGGGCTGACCCACCCAGGACTGCGAGTGCTTGTCGCCATAACCCTGCAGGATCAGTCCCCCCTCGTTGGTCTTGCCGCCCATGCCCGCCACCTGCAGGTCGCCGACGGCGACCGGCGTGACGCGGACCCTCGAGCTCGCGCCGCCGTGCGAGGTGAAAACCAAGTCTGATCCGATGCGGGTTACGGTCCCCTGATCGTCCGCGGTTAGCTGGCCCTTGTAGGAATGGGCGGCCGTGACGCTGAACGCGGTCTGTGTGGTCGGGCCGGTCATGGCTGCTCCAAAGAGTTCCCCCAGCGTTTCCTGGCGGAAACCGGTCGTCGCCCCCGGAACCCAAACCATCCTGGTCGACCGCCAGCTGCCGACGAAGCTCGGTGGCCGCAGCACATAGGCGCCAAGGCCGCCCAGGACGAGAACACTGGCGAAAAGGGCGGCGAGCGTCGCCGGCTTGAGCAGAACATGGAGCCAGGCCGGCCGCGGCCGAAGTGTGGCTCGCGAGGCTGCCGCAGGCTGCGGCGGAGGTGGCGCGGGCTCGCCCGGCTTCTCTTCCAGAATGCGCTTAACGGTATCGGCGAGGTACCGGGCGTGCTGCTCCATGGGCGGCGTGAAGGCGTCCAGCCAATGGGTCGTTGAGACGAAATATTCGAGCGATTCCGCCGGCATCACGTCTTCGATCCGATAAGGAATGATCGGCAGGCCGTGGCTCACCGCCCGCTCAACCTCGCGCTTGATCTGCGGCGAAGCGTTGGCGGCATGAGACAGCACCAGCACGAACACGCGCGAGGCGGCGATGGCGTGGATGATTGATTCGCCCCAATCTGCGCCGGGACGGATGTCACGCGGCGCGATCCAGCAGCGCACACCGTTGTTTTCCATCGTCGCGCATATTGCGTCGGCGATGGGCTTGTCCTTCGACGAATAGCTGATGAAAACGTCGTGGGTCATCGCGACCTGCGCCTCGCTCCGGATCCGCAGCCCGGCGGGGTCACTCTGCAGCTTCCCGATGAACTTCCGACACGATCACCCATCCCTCGAAGGCCGGAAGCAGCGCCTCAGGATCGTCCCGATGATCAATGCGAGCGAGGGCGCTGGCGCCTCGCCAGCGCCGCGGTTCATCGTTCTGGCTCGGCGGCGATCGACTCCAGCCAGTCGAGCCGGTCCTTCTCGAAGTTCTGGCGCACGTTCAAACCGTCGACGCCGAACTCGAGGATCTGGTCGGATGACGTGGAGTATCTGGGCCACGCGGGGCCTCCGGCGCTGTCCGGATCACCCGTCTTCGCGAAGGCGACCCAGTAGGCGATCATCGACTCGCTGAGCTTGCGGTCTTCGGGTTCGGCGGCCGGGTAGGCTCGGCCCGCGTAAGTCATCGGCGTCGACGGGAGGGTGTCGAAGACGTAGGCTACTTCGCCGCCATGCGGGGCGCCGCGCGACCCTACCCGCTCCGCCGCCGGCACATAGGAGAAGTGATAGACGAACACCGGCTCGCCGACCGCTGCCATCCGACGCGCCAGGTACCGATTGGGCTCGGTGATCTGCCGATCTGTTGTGACGTCGACCGACATCTGGGTCGCATCCTCGCCGCTATAAAGCGCCTCGGCCCTGTCGCGGCCGACGCGCCCCAGGACCGCGTCAGGATAGCGGATCACCAGCGGGAACAGGCTGGCCTCGTAGCTGTTGCCGCCGATCATCAGCGGCACATGTGCCTGATCGCCTTTGGCGAAGGCCTCGGCGATGGTCTCGGGCACGAGCTTCCCGTCGATCACCACGCCGGGCGTGTCAGCGCCGCCGATGCCGGCATAAGGGGCGTTGATGACGTCGGGCGGCAGGGCGCGCAGGGCCTTTGCGGCGGCCGCATCGTCGCCCGAGACCCCATGATCCTGGGCGAAGCGGGCGCCCAGTTGCTCGCCGGCGCCGTTCAGCAGCAGACCGTTGCTGCGGGGAAAGCCCGACTGGGCGATCGCCCGAGCGAAAAGGCCGCGGGCCGCAGGCGAGGCCAGCAGATAGTTTACCGACATGCCCCCGGCGCTCTCGCCGAAGATGGTGACGCTCGCCGGATCGCCTCCAAAGGCCGCGATGTTCGCCTGCACCCACTTGAGCGCGGCGATCTGGTCCATCAGACCGTAGTCGGCGACCGGCCCGTCGCCCTTGTCCAGCGCCGGGTGAGCGAAGAAGCCGGCGCGGCCAAGCCGGTAGTTGAAGCTCACCAGCACCACGCCGCGCTCGGCGAACTGCGTCCCATCATAGATGGGGAAGGCGCTGGCCCCCTCGATAAAGGCGCCGCCGTAAATCCAGACCATCACGGGCAGCTTGGCGCCGGCCGGACGGGTCGCCGGCGTCCAGACATTCAGGGTGAGGCAGTCCTCGCTCATCGTGAGACCCTGCCGTGCCGCCTGTAGACACGCGGGCCCGAAATTCGAGGCGTCGCGCACTCCGGTCCACGCCGGCGCCGGCGTCGGCGCGCGCCAGCGCAAGTCGCCCACCGGCGGCGCGGCGAAGGGAATGCCCTTGAAGCTCTCCACATCGCCCTGCACCTGGCCGGCAACATCGCCCTCGGCGACATGGACAACCGGTCCGCCGCCGGCGAGGGCCGTGCCGGCGACGAGCGCCGCCGCGGCAGCCAGCGCCGCTGTCCAGATGTGCGATGTCACGGAGCAATCCCTCGGAAGTGGGCGTCGCAATGGCGGCGGCCCTGATCCGTATCGCCTATCGTCGATGCGTCGGAGTAACGATGATCCAGATCAACCAAGCCGGCCAAGTCTCGCCTCGGGAAGGACGTTCCGATCTGGAGGTCCGCACAAGCCGCGCCTTGCTATTGTTCGGCCGGGGCCGCAACTGCTCGTCGCTGGTCGCAGGAGGACATCGATGGCCCGCAGCCTGTGCTGGATCGCCGTGACAGCGGCCCTTGCCTCCGCGGCCGGCGGCGCTTGCGCCCGGGACCTGCCAAGCATCCAGACGCCCTCGCACAACATCTTCTGCCTGGCGACCTCGGCCGGAGACGGATTGCCAACGGAGCTCCGCTGTGACGTTCAGCAGATGACGAACCGGCCGCCACGGCCGCCGGCGGACTGCCCGCTGAATTGGGGCGACTCCTTCTACGTTGACCTGACCGGGCCCGGCGGCCTGATGTGCCACGGCGACACGGTCCGCAACCCGGCCCCCCCGGTGATCGCCTACGGCGCCTCGTGGAGCATCTACGGCTTCGCCTGCCTCTCGCAGACCACCGGCCTGACGTGCCGAAATCCGCAGGGCCACGGCTTTTCG
>CALAEG010000126.1 GCA_937890965.1 uncultured Caulobacteraceae bacterium
GGGGGTGAACGGCCAGTCGCTGCCGAACGGGATCTGGGTGATCGGGGCGATCCGCCGAAGCGCCGCGAAGGGCACGGGGTGCGCGGAGAGGGCGACGTCGTAGTAGAGCCGCTCCAGGGTTTCGAACACTTCCGCCTCCGACGTAGGCCGCGGTTCGATGAAGGGCACGCTGGCGAAGGCCGCAATCCGCGCAATGAGCGCCGGCAAGGCCGCGCCGCCGTGGGGCACGATAACCTTGATGTCCGGATGGGTCTGCAAGGTGCGCGCATAGAGCAGGTCGACGATGGTCCGCGTGGTGTCGAGGGGGAATTCCAGCAGCGGCGCCGGGCGGCCCAGGCCGAGCGCCTCGAAGCAGGCGGGGCTGGTTGGATGCAGGAAGAGCACAGCCTTGCGCCGGTTCAATTCCTCGAAGATAGGGGCGAAAGCCGGCGCGCCGAGATACGCGCCGTCGGTGTTGGTCTGCAAGACGATCCCGTCCACGCCGAGCTCGTCGAACGCACGTCGCAGCTCGGACAGCGAGGCCGCGATATCGGGCATCGGCAGGGCCGCGAAGTAGCCGAACCGCCCGGGGTGGCTGCGCATCAACGCGGCGCCGGAGTCGCTCACCTGGGCGACGAGCCTTGGCCGCTCCGCGGGCGGCAGGAAGTGCGCCGACGGCGACGAGAGCGACACCATCGCCGTCGCGATCTCCTGGCGGTCCATCATTTCGATAGCCGCCGCGGCGCTCCATTGCGGAACCGGAAATCCGCCGTCGAGCGTCGTCAGGCCGGCGCGCGCGAGCGCCTGGGTGTAGACCTCCGGCAGGAAGTGGGCGTGCACGTCGATCCGCCCGCAGACACACCCGCCGCTCTCGCCGTCGGTCATGGGCTTTGCGGCCTAAGCCGCCCTTCTTGACGATCAGGTCATCTAACTTCGATCCCAGAGTGGGTCAATTACTTGCCAGTCATCTGCCGAAAGCTCATTATCTGACCAAACCGTCAGGTCGAGCCAGCCCATGAGCATCCTCAAAATCGAAGACGTGGCCTATGTGCGGTTCGCCGCCCCCGACCTGGGCGCGATGCGCGCCTTCCTTGAGGACTTCGGCATGGCGGTTGTCGAGGAAACCCCGACGCGGCTCGTGGCGCGCGGCGCCGGGCCATCGCCGGTCGCGCACGTGACCGAGCTCGGCGACGCCGGCTTCGTCGGGGTGGCGTTTCGGGCCGAGAGCCCGGCCGACCTCCAGCGGCTAGCGACGGCGGAAGGCGTCTCCGTCGAAGCGCTCGAGCTTCCTGGCGGGGGCAGCGTGGTCACGCTGAAGGATCCCGATGGCCACCGCGTCGACGTGGTTGCGGGCCAGGCGCCGGCCGAACCGCGTCCAGTCGTCAAGGCGCAGGCCTGGAACAGCGCGGGCGCGCACGAGCGACTGAGGGCGACCAAGCGCATCGCCGCCGGGGCAGCCAACGTCGTGCGCCTGGGCCACGTGGTGCTGAACGTCTCCAACTTCCGCGCGTCGGAGGCCTGGTACAAGGAGCGCCTCGGCCTGATCACCTCCGATGAGATCAGACTCTCGCCGGAGTTCGCGATCGGCGCCTTCCTGCGCTGCGACCGTGGCGAGCAACCGACGGACCACCACACCCTGTTCCTCATGCAGGGGCCCAAGGGACCGGGCTTCAATCACGCGGCCTACGAGGTGGCCGATCTGGACGATCTGATGCGCGGCCACGGGCGGCTGAAGGAGGCGGGTCGCCATGCGGAATGGGGCGTGGGCCGCCATATCCTGGGCAGCCAGGTGTTCGACTATTGGCGCGATCCTTGGGGCCACACGCTTGAACACTGGACCGACGGCGATCTGTTCACCGCTGCCGACGGCTCGAACATCGCCACCGTGCAGGACCTGCTCGGCGTTCAGTGGGGACCACCGCCGCCACCGACCATGGGCTGATCGATGAACGTCGCGGCCTACGATTGCGACGTCCTGGTGGTCGGCCTGGGGCCGGTCGGGGCGGTGCTCACGGCTCTGCTCGCCGAGCGGGGCGTGGCCGTGATCGCCCTCGACAAGGATGTGGCGCCTTATCCGATGCCGCGTGCGGTCCACTTCGACCACGAGATCATGCGGATTTTCCAGCAGCTGGGCGTCGCCGATCAGGTCAGCCAGCACGCGCGGGATCTGCCGGATTATGAGTTCCGCGCCGCCGACGGCCGTGTGCTGATGAATTTGCGGCCCCCACGTCAGACGCCCTCCGGCTGGGGCGGGGGCTACATGTTTCACCAGCCTGGCGTGGAAGCCGTGTTGCGTGAACGGATCGCCGCCCTGCCGAACGCCGATGTGCGGCTCGGCCAGCGGCTCGACAGTCTGGCCCAGGACGCCCACGGCGTTACGGCGCAGGTGACCACCCAGGCGGGCGCCGCCGCCCTCCGCGCGCGGTATCTGGTCGGTTGCGACGGCGCCTGGAGCCCGGTACGCGAGGCCATTGGCGGCGGCCTTTTCGACTACCAGTTCGATGAGCCCTGGCTGGTGGTCGACATGCAGGTCCCGCCGGGCTGCAATGTGCCGGCCGTCAATATCCAGCTCTGCGATCCCGCCCGACCGACCACCTGCGTGCTGAGCGGGCCGGGGCGGCACCGCTGGGAGTTCATGCTGCTGCCTGGCGAGACGGCCGAGGCGATGCTGGACGACGCCGTCGTCCACGACCTCATCCGCCCCTGGGACTGCGGACCGGTGCGGATCGAGCGAAAGGCCGTCTATCGCTTCCACGGCCTCGTCGCCAACCGATGGCGCGCGGGCAGGATCATGATCGCCGGCGACGCCGCGCACCAGACGCCGCCGTTCGCCGGGCAGGGCATGTGCGCCGGGATCCGGGACGCCGCCAACCTGGCCTGGAAGCTCGACGCCGTTCTTCGCGGGATGGCCTCGGACGCGCTCCTGCAGACCTATCAGGCCGAACGCGAACCGCACGTCCGAGCCGCCATCGAACTCGCGATCGGCATGGGCCGCGTGGTCTGTACGCTCGACCGGGATGCCGCCGCCCAGCGCGACGCGGCCATGTTGGCGGCGCAGGCCGGCGGCGCGCCGGCCCTGCCGCCGGCGACACCGTCGCCATTCGCGTCCGGCTGCGTGCTGGCGGGCAGCGTCGGGGCAGGGGAGCTCTTCCCGCAGCCGACGGCGGGCGAGGCTTCCGCCCCGCTCCGGATGGATGACCGGCTGGGCGACGAGGCCGTGCTCATCGCCCGCGCGCCCATCGTCGGAACCGCGGCAGGCCTGCGTGTGCTGGAGGTGGACGCGCAAGACCTGGCGCCGTTCCGCCCCGCCCTGCTGGCTTGGCTCGATCAGCACGGGGCCGAAGCCGTGCTCGTGCGCCCGGATCGCTATGTGTTCGGCTCAGGCGCGCCGCGCCTGTTGCTCGACGCCTGGGCGGCGAGCCTCAATCCAGCGGCGCTCGCGGCGGAAGCGCGATGATGGCGGAAAACCCCAGGTCCGCGCGGACCAAGGCGGCACTAATGGCCGCGGGGCGGCGGCTGTTCAGCCAGCACCCGATCGACGCGGTGACGGTCGACGATATCGTGCAGGCGGCCGAGGTGGGCAAGGGCAGCTTCTACAACCACTTCGCCGACAGGGAGGCGCTCGCGCGGGCGATCGCGTCTCAGATCCGGTCCAGCGTCGAGAGCGCGATCGCGCGGGCGAACGCCGGGGTCGAGGATCCCGCGCGCCGGCTGGCGCGAGCGGTCTGCACCTATCTGCGTTTCGCCCTGGACGAGCCGGAACAGGCCGGCGTTTTGGTCCACATCCATTCGGGCCACACCTCCCTGAACGCCCCGCTGAACCGCGGCCTGGTCGAGGATCTCGAAACGGGACTGGCGAGCGGCCGGTTCGAGGTCGCCACGGTGGAGTCCGGCACCCTCTACGTGCTCGGCGTCACCCAGCTTGCCCTGGTGCGCATCGTCCAGGAGTCGAACCCTGGTTTCGCCATCTCCCTGTCGCAACAGATGTGCGCGCTGGTGCTCAGAGGGCTCGGCGTTTCGGGGCCGGAGGCGGACAAGATCGCCGCCCAGGTCAGCGACGCGATCGTTCGGAAAAACGCCTCGGCATTGCGCCAGGCGACCTGACCCCGCGCAATCGTCAGTCGCCACGCCTGTTCACGAGCCCGGGACAGACCTCGATCAGTTGGTCGATGCGGCCGTGAAAACGGCCAACTGAGCGTCGAAAGCACGCTTGTATGCGGGCCGCGCTTCGCCGCCGGCGACATAGGCGGAAAGGTCCGGATATGTCTCCAGTATGCCCGATGCGGTCAACCTGCGCAGCACCGTCACCATCAGCAGGTCACCGGCGCTGAACGCTTCGTCGAGCCAGTCGGCGTCGCCCAGCCGGTTGGAGAGTTGGTCCAGCCGGTCACGGACGCGATCCTGAAGAATAGGCAGGCGCTCCTCGTACCAGGTCTTGTCGCGCTCCAGGAGTGCGGCGGTTCCGAGGTCGCCAAGATCGCCGCGGGCTTGTCCGACGCGACAATCCTCCCGATGAAGCCGCAGCGCCGCGCGAGACGGCGCCGAGCGCGACCCCGACTGGACGCCGCTTGTGTCGCCACGATAGCTTGCGGTCATGGGCAAGCACGACCGAGCCGACCCCGACTGGCGCGAGCGCACCCGGGAATTCTCCGACCTCGAGCCTTCCGTCCAAACGCCCGGCGCCGACGCAAGCTGCCCGGCCCGCGGGTGAGCGACGGCCAGACGAGCGAGACAACGACCTTCATCGTGCTTTGGCGCGAGCCGCTGGTCTGCGTGATCTCGGCCGGATGGGGGTCGGGTTGGGGCGCCAGGATGGCGGTGCAGATGGCCGAGGGGCGCGAGTGCCACATCATCACCCGCCTTACGAACCGGGTCGATATCGTCGCCGCCGACCTCGCGGGTCTGAACGAGGGGCTGAAGCGCGAGGCCCCTAATGTCAGGCTCTGGTCACTCGTCCCCTACCAATCGGACGCGCCGGTGGTTGAGGCGTTGGGCGTTGGCGCCATCTGGGCCACGCCGACGGCGTTCGTGGACGAGCGGATCTACTATCCGCAGCTGGAGCAGCCGAAACTGTACGACGCCGTTCATAACGCGCGGACTGACGCCGACAAGCGCCACGAACTGGCCTTTGGGGTGAACAATCTCGCCCTCATCACCTATCCGGCGTTCGCCGGCAGCGAACCGGTCAACGTCCTCGCCGCGCGCTACCGGAGCTTGAGCTACGTCAATTGGTCGGACGCAACCGGCCATCGATTCCTCGATCCGCCTGACGTGCGGCGGCTGGTCAGCCAGTCGCGCTGCGGTCTTGTGCTGTCGGCCGTGGAGGGCGCCAACAACGCCTCGGTCGAGTACTTCCTCTGTGGGATCCCCCTGGTGACCACTCCGTCCGAGGGCGGCCGCGACGTGATGTACGACTCGAGGCACGTCACCGTCGTGGAGCCTGCCGCCCCGGCTGTGGAGGCGGCGGTCGCCGCGTATCAAGCCAGCGCGCCCGATCCCCTCGACATCCGCGCCGCCGTGCTGGCCAAGGCGCGTCCGCATCGCGAGCGCCTCATCGCGTGGCTGTCGGAGCGCGCCGGCCGCGACCTGACCCCGCTAGCGGATGGCAACCTGTGGCTGCCTCAATTCCACGACAAGCTGCGCCAGATATGGTTCATCGACGCCCAGCCGGACGGCGGATGGCAGGCTAGGCGACACGCAATCTAGCCGCCGAGGGGCCGTTCCGGACGGTCCAGGCGCTCGCTCAGCATCAGGATGTCGGCCCAGGCGCGTTTCTTCGCTGCCGGTTGGCGCAGCAGGAAGGCGGGGTGCAGGGTGGGGAGCGCGGGCAGGGCGAGCGCGCCGTCCGCCGAGGTCCAGTCAAACCAGCGGCCGCGCAGCGACAGTATGCCTTCCGGCCGCTGCAGCATGGCCTTGGCCGACGCGCCGCCGGCGAGCAGCAGGAACCGGGGCTGAACCAGGGCGATGGCGCGTTCGAGGAAGGGGGCGCAGACCAGCTGCTCCTGGGCGGTCGGGTTGCGATTGCCCGACGGCCGCCAGAAGACGGTGTTGGTGATGAAGACGCGGTCGGCCAGGCCGGCGGCGGCCAGCATCTTGTCGAGCAGCTTGCCGGCGCGGCCGACGAAGGGTTGGCCTTGCGCATCCTCGTCCGCGCCCGGCGCCTCGCCGATCACCATGACCGGCGCGTCGGCGACCCCGCGCGAAAACACCGCCTGGCGCGCGCCTTCGAACTTCAGCCCGCAGCCGTCGAAGGCGGCGATCGCCGCGGCGAGGCCGGCGAGGTCTTGCGCCTCGGCGGCCAGCCGGCGCGCCTCGTCGATGGCGCCGGAAACGTCGGGACCGGCGGCGGCGGGCGTTGCGGGGGCGTGCGGGGCCGCCGGCTGCGGCCGGACCCGTTCGGCGACGCGGTCGACCGGCGGTTCGTCTGTGAAAGCGGTGTCGACCCCGGCCTCGGCCCAGAATCCGAGCAGGCTTTCCAGCGCGCGGGTCCCTGTCTCAGACGTTTGCAAATCGGATCGCCCTTGACCGTCCATGGGTCAGCTTCGGATAAGTCTTTTCGAAGCTTACAACGCCGCGGGCGCGGGCGCGAGGAACCAGGCCATGAGTGACGACATCGAACGCGAGGCGATGGAGTACGACGTCGTCATCGTCGGCGCCGGCCCCGCCGGCCTGGCCGCGGCCATTCGCCTGAAGCAGCTCTCGGCGGACCTGACCGTCGCGGTGCTGGAAAAGGGCTCGGAAGTCGGCGCCCACATCCTGTCGGGCGCGGTGATCGATCCCAAGGCGCTGAACGAGCTCATCCCCGACTGGAAGGAGAAGGGCGCGCCGCTGGAGACGCCGGTCACCGCCGACCGCTTCCTGCTGGTCGGGCCGCAGGGCGAACTGCCGCTGCCGGTCTTCGCCATGCCGCCCTTCATGCACAACCACGGCAACTACATCGCCTCGCTGGCCAATGTCTGCCGCTGGCTGGGAACCCAGGCCGAGGAGCTTGGCGTCGAGGTCTATCCCGGCATGGCGGCCTCGGAGCTGGTGTTTGGCGGAGCGGGCGAGGTGGTCGGCGTGGTTGCCGGCGTCTTCGGCATCGGCAAGGACGGCGAGAAGAAGCCGGACTATCAGCCGGGCCTGGAGCTGCGCGGCAAATATGTCTTCATCGGCGAGGGGGTGCGCGGTTCGCTGGCCAAGCAGCTGTTCGCCAGGTTCAACCTGGGCGATGGCGCCGAGCCGCAGAAGTTCGGCATTGGCTTGAAGGAGATCTGGCAGGTTCCGGACGCGGTCTTCCGCCCCGGCCTGGTGCAGCACACGGTCGGCTGGCCGCTGGACAACCACACCGGCGGCGGCAGCTTCATGTACCATTTCGGCGACAACTACGTGTCCATCGGCTTCGTGGTGCACCTGAACTACAAGAACCCCTGGCTTTCGCCCTTTGACGAGTTCCAGCGCTTCAAGACCCATCCGTCCGTGCGTTCCTATCTGGAAGGCGGCAAGCGCATCGCCTATGGCGCGCGCGGCATCACCGAGGGCGGCTGGCAGTCCATTCCGAAACTGACCTTCCCGGGCGGGGTGCTGATCGGCTGCTCGGCCGGTTTCATGAACGTGCCGCGCATCAAGGGCAGCCACAACGCCATGAAGTCCGGCATGCTGGCGGCCGAGGCGGCGTTCGCGGCGATCAGCGCCGAGCGCGCCGGCGACGAACTGGTCGACTACGAGGCCGCGCTGCGCTCATCCTGGATCGCCAAGGAGCTGCGCCAGGTGCGCAACGCCAAGCCGCTGCTCAGCCGCTTCGGGGCCTTCTGGGGCGGCGTCTTCAGCATGGCCGACATGTGGTGCACCACCCTTTTGGGCGGCTTTTCGGTCCTGGGCACGCTGAAGCACGGCAAGAGCGACGCGGCGTCCTTAGGGTTGGCCAAGGACTATGAACCCATCGTCTATCCGAAGCCCGATGGGGTGGTCAGTTTCGACAAGCTGTCCTCGGTCTTCATCTCGGCGACCAATCACGAGGAAGACCAGCCGGCGCACCTGAAGCTGAAGGACCCGAACGTCCCGATCGCCATCAATCTGCCAGAGTTCGGCGAGCCGGCCAGGCTCTATTGTCCGGCGGGAGTCTATGAGGTGCTCTATGACGAGGCGGGCGCCAATCCGCGCTTCCAGATCAACGCGCAGAACTGCGTTCACTGCAAGACATGCGACATTAAGGATCCATCGCAGAATATCGTCTGGACCACGCCGGAAGGCGGCGGCGGTCCGAACTATCCGAACATGTAGCGGCCGGCCGCCCAAGCCCTTGCCGGCGCCACAATTCGGAGCCAAGGGTTGAGTCATGCCTCCTGTTCGCAGCCTCGCTGTTCTTCTGTCGCTCGCCGCGCTTGGCGCCTGCACCACCGCGCCGCCATCGGTCGGATTGCGCGCCAGCGAGCCGGCCGAGGCGCCGGTCGACCAGGCCTCGACCTTCGGCCTCTATCTCGCCGGCCAGACGGCGCTGGACCAGGGCCACGGCGACGAGGCGGCGGGCTTCTTCGCCCAGGCCGCGCGGCAGGACATCGATACCAGCTCCATCAAGATTCACGCCTTCGTCGCCGCCCTGGTGGCCGGCGACATCCCGCGCGCCGCCTCGCTGGCGCCCGGTCCCGATGACGGCTCGGTCAGCGAACAGCGGCTGGGCCGACTGACCCGCGCCGTCGAGGCCCTGGCTGAAAATGAGGGCCGGGAGGCGGAGACCCTGCTCAACACCCCGCCGCTCTCGCCGCCGGACGACGCGGCGACCCGGCTTTTGTTGCCCTGGGCGGCTGCGGTGGCGGGCGACTGGAAGACCGCGCTGGCCGCGCCCGACGCCGGCGACGACCACCTGGTCGCCCAGGTCTCGCTGCTGGACCAGGCGCTGCTCTATGAGCATCGCGACCAGATCGGCCAGGCCAGCCAGGTTTTCGGCAAGCTGCTCGCCCAGAGCGACGGGGCCGGGCTCTACACCACCGCCTATGGCGAGTTCCTGCAGCGCCACGGCCACACCGCGACCGCGATCAATCTCTACGAGGCGGCGCTGAAGGGCGACGCCAATAACGGTCTGGTGCAGGAGGCGCTCGCCCACGCCAAGGCCGGACGGCCGGCGCCGCCGGCGCCCACCTTCGCCGAGGGCGCCGGCCGCGCGCTGCTGGCGCCGGCGGCGCTGTTGCTGGCGGAAAAACAACCGCAGCTCGGCCTGGTCTATCTTCGCCTGGTGCTCAGGCTCGATCCCAAGCGCGACGAGGCCTGGCTGCTGGTCGGCGACACCCTGACCGCCGGCGGCCAGACCGAGGCCGCCCGCGACGCCTACGCCAAGCCCCAGCCGGGCTCGCCCAGCTATGTCAGCGCCCGCGAGCGGCTGATCGGCAGCTATGACCAGCCCAGCGACGCGCCGATCGAACTGAAGCTGGCGCAAGAGACCGCCAAGGCCGCGCCTGACGATCCCGATGCGATGTCGCTGCTCGCCGACGCCTTGCGGCTCAACGACCGCTATGCCGAATCGGCCCAGGTGCTGGACAAGCTGATCATCCAGGCGGGGCCGAAGGCGAGCTGGAACCTCTACTATATGCGCGGCGTGGCGCGGGATCAGGCGGGCGATTGGGACGGCGCCGAGCGCGACCTGAAACAGGCGCTGGCGCTCAGCCCCGACGAGCCCGAGGTGCTGAACTATCTCGGCTATTCCTGGGTCGATCGCGGCGTCGATCTGAGCGGGGCCAAGGCCATGATCGAACGCGCGGTGGCGGCCAAGCCGGACTCCGGCGCCATCGTCGATTCCCTGGGCTGGGCCTATTACCGCCTCGGCCAGTATCCGCAGGCCGTCGAGCAGCTGGAGCGGGCGGCGGAGCTCGAACCTGCCGATCCGGACATCAACGACCACCTCGGCGACGCCTATTGGCGGGATGGCCGGCGCACCGAGGCGCGCTTCCAGTGGAACCAGGTGCTGATCATGCAGCCCAGCGACAAGCTGCGCGCCCAGGTCGAGGCCAAGCTCAAGTCCGGTCTCGACAGTGTACTCCACCCGTCTGTCGCCGAGCGATGACGGGGGCTGCGCCGGAGGCCAGGGCCTTCGCCGCGGCCAAGGTCAATCTCTTCCTGCACGTCGGGCCGCTGGGCGCGGATGGCTATCATCCGATCGCCAGCCTGTTCGTCTTCGCCGATATCGGCGACACCTTGCGCCTTGGCGAGGGGGCGTCGGGCCGGCTGACCATCGAAGGGCCGTTCGGGGCCGGACTTTCCGCCGGCGCTGACAACCTGGTCGCCCGCGCCCGCGCGGCGCTTTCGCCCGACCTGGCGACCGACCTCGTCCTTGAAAAAAGCCTGCCGCTGGCGGCGGGGATCGGCGGCGGTTCGGCCGATGCGGCGGCGACCTTGCGGCTACTCAATCCGTCGCTGCCGCAACCGCGCTCCGAGGCCGAGCTGATGGCGATCGCCGCGGCGCTGGGCGCCGACGTCGCCGCCTGCCTGGAGAGCCGCGCGGTGATCGCGACCGGCCGGGGCGAGCAGCTCTCGCCGGCGCCGCGCCTGCCCGAACTGCACGCGGTGCTGGCCAATCCCGGCGTCGCGTCGCCGACAGGGCCGGTCTTCCGCGCCTACGACGCCGGCGCCCCCCAGTCCGCCGTTTGCCCGCCCATGCCGGCCGCCTTCGCGACGCCGCGCGCGGTCGCCGATCTAATCGCCCGCACGCGCAACCACCTGGAGGCGCCGGCCCTCAGCCTGACGCCACCGATCGACGAGGTCCTGCGAGCGCTCCGCGCCGCGCCGGAAACTCTCGCCGCCCGCATGTCCGGCTCCGGCGCGACCAGCTTCGCGCTCGGCGAGGGCGCGGCGGCGGCCGAGGCCCTGGCGGCGCGCCTGGCGGTCGCACATCCGGCCTGGTGGGTTCGCGCCTGCCGTCTCGGCGGGCCCTGGACGTAAAAAGGCGGGGTCCCGAAGGACCCCGCCAGCACTGAACGCGCATCACAATCGAGGAGGAACGAAGGGGCCCGCCCGAAGGCGAGCCCCGGTACGCTACGCTTAGGCTTGCACCACTTCGCCGTGGAGGTTGATGTCGAGACCCTCGACCTCGACCTCCTCCGACACCCGGATGCCGATGGTGTATTTGAGCACCAGCAGGATGACGAAGGTCATGGCGCCACAGTAGAAGAAGGTGGCTCCGACATCCTCGAGCTGCAGGATCATCTGGTGCGGGTTGTGGTCGTAGATCCAACCGTGCGCCGCCGAGTTGATCGAGTTCCTGGCCAGCACGCCGGTCATGATGGCGCCAAAGGCCCCACCGATCCCGTGCACGCCCCAGCAGTCGAGCGCGTCGTCGTAGAAGCCGAGCCAATGCTTCACATGCACCGAGGCGACGTAGCAGACGATGCCGACGCCGACGCCGATGATCAGCGCGCCGGTCGGATCGACGAAGCCCGAGGCCGGGGTGATGGCCACCAGACCGGCGACCGCGCCGGAGACCATGCCCAGAACCGAAGGCTTCTTGGCGA
>CALAEG010000127.1 GCA_937890965.1 uncultured Caulobacteraceae bacterium
TCCTGCCCGGCGGCGGCGTCCATGACGGCTATTGGTATGCCTCCGACACCGGCGGGCTGATCAAGGGCGCGCGCATCGACCTGTTCTCCGGCCCGCACGCCGACTCCATGCGGCCGCTGGAGCCGCTCAACCTGCACACGCTTACCGTCACCAAGGTTGGCGAGTTCAAGGGCTGCCCGCCGATCGACGGCGGCCTCAAAACCACCACCGTCGCCGCGCTCGCGCCACCGAAGCGGTCAGGTCTCGACGAAGGCGCGTTCGAGCACGAAATCGCCGGGATTGGCGACCGCCCCCTCGTCGAAGCCGCGATCGATCAGCAGGGCCTTGAGGTCGGCCAGGACGGAGGGTCCGCCGCACAGCATCAGCCGGTCGCGATCCGGGTCGAGTTCCGGCAGTCCGATATCGGTGAATAGCCGGCCCGACTGGATCAGGTCGGTGATCCGGCCCTGGTTGACGAAGGGCTCGCGCGTCACGGTCGGATAGTAGATCAGCTTCGGCGCCACCAGTTCGCCAAGGTCCGGATCGTTCGGCAGCCCGTCCGACAACAGTTCGCGATAGTTCAGGTCGGCGACCTCGCGCACCGTGTGGGTGACCACCACATGGTCGAACCGCTCATAGACCTCCGGATCGCGCACCAGGCTGAGGAAGGGCGCCAGGCCCGTGCCGGTGCCCAGAAGATAGAGGGTGCGGCCGGGCTTCAGCCCGTCGAGGATCAGGGTGCCGGTGGGCTTCTTGCCGACCAGGATCTCGTCGCCCTCGCGGATCTTCATCAGGTGCGAGGTCAGCGGGCCGTCCGGCACCTTGATCGAATAGAATTCCAGCTCGTCGGCATAGTGGGCCGAGGCGATCGAATAGGCGCGCAGCAGCGGCTTGCCGTCAATCTCCAGGCCCAGCATGACGAACTGGCCGCTCAGGAAGCGCAGGCCGGCGTCGCGCGTGGTGTGCAGCGAGAACAGCGACGGCGTCCAATGGTGCAGCCTGGTCACGCGTTCGACGTAGAAGGCCCCGCGGGCCTTGGCCGGCGCGGCGGCGGTGGCGTCTTGCATCAACTGTTCCATACTTTTCAGCGTCGCTTAGATATCGCCACCCACTTCGGTCGCCGGCGTGGCGTGGTCAAGATGGATACCACATTCGGTCTTGTCGGATCCGGCCCAGCGGCCGGCGCGAGTGTCGCCGCCCTCTTCCACCGGCGCCGTGCAGGGCCAGCATCCGATCGACGGATAGCCGAACGCCACCAGCGGGTGCGGCGGCAGGTCGTGCTCGACGGCATAGGCGTCGAGCTGCTCCTTGGTCCAATTGGCCAGGGGATTGAATTTGATCTGGGTTTCGCCCTGCTCGACCACCTGCAGGCGCATGCGGTCGCCGCCCTGGAAGCGCTTGCGGCCGGTGATCCAGCCGTCGAAACCCTCCAGCGCCCGGTCGAGCGGCAGAACCTTGCGGATATGGCAGCAGGCGTCGGTATTGGTCTTCCACAGGTCGCCGGCGGTGTCGTGCAGGGCCAGGTCCTGGAACTGCGGCCGCAGGTCTCGCACATCGGTCAGGCCCAGTTTGGCGACGAGCGACTTGCGGTAGTCCAGCGTCTGGCCGAACAGCATGCCGGTATCCAGGAACAGCACCGGGATGTCCGGCTTGATCTGGGCGGCCATGTGCAACAGCACCGCCGATTCAGCGCCGAATGACGAGACCATCGCCACCTTGTCGCCGAACAGGTCGATGGCCGCGCCCAGGATGGCCTGCGGCTCGGCGTCGCGCAGCTCGGCGTTCAGCCGGGCGACCAGATTGGCCGCGTCCTCGCCGTCAAACGCCATGATTGGCCTCCAGCCGCTCGACAAAGGCCGGCTCGCGGCCGTCGGCGGCGCGCTGATAGACGTGGCGGAAACGGCCGACCACGTGGCTCCACTCGGCCGGGGTCGCGCCGTCGGCGGGTTCGAAGGTGTCGATGCCGGCGCGGACCATGAAGCGGGCCTGTTCGCGCAGCACGTCGCCGACCGCCCTCACCTCGCCGGCAAAGCCGCGCTCGCGCAGGACGGCGGCCGAGGAATAAGCTTGGCCCTGCAGGTATTTCGGGAAGGCCAGCGCCACCACCGCCAGGCGCGGCAGATCGCGGACGATCTCTTCGACCTGTTCGTTGGGCTCGATGCGGACGCCGACCTTGCGGCCCTCCGCCAGCAGCCGCTCGCCCTCCGTCTGGAACCGTTGCAGCGAGATGATCACGTCGCCGCGCGGGATCGGGTCTTCATCGCCGACGGCGGTGAAAGGATCCTCGGCGGCCACCGCGGTCTGTCCGGTCCATCTAATGAGCATCGGCATAGACGGCCTCCTTGAAGGGCGCGAGGCCGGTGCGGCGGAAGGTGTCGAGGAAGCGTTCCTCGCCCTTGCGCTCGCGCAGATAGACCTCGACCAGCTGGTCGACCGCCCCGGCCACCTTGTCGGCCGGCAGGGCGGGGCCGAGCGACTGGCCCAGCGTGGCGTTCGCCTCTGGCGAGCCGCCAAGGGTGAGCTGGTAGAACTCCTCGCCCTTCTTATCGACGCCCAGGATGCCGATGGCCCCCACATGGTGGTGACCGCAGGCATTGATGCAGCCGCTGATCTTGATGCCCAGGTCGCCCACCCGCTCGGCCAGGGCCGGATCGGCGAACTTCCTGGCGATAGCCTGGGCGATCGGGATGGCCCGCGCATTGGCCAGCGCGCAGTAGTCCAGGCCCGGGCAGGCGATGATGTCGGTGATCAGGCCGCGGTTCGGCGTCGCCAGGCCGACGGCGTCCAGGGCCTTCCAGACCGCCGGCACATCATCCAGCTTCACGTGCGGCAGGATCAGGTTCTGTTCGTAGTGAACCCGCGCCTCGTCCATCGAATAGCGCTCGGCCAGGTCGGCCACCGCCTGCATCTGCTCGACCGAGCAGTCGCCCGGCGTCTCGCCGGGCTGCTTCAGGCTGACATCGACCAGGGCGTAGCCCGGGATCTTGTGAGGCTTGACGTTGTGACGGGCGAAGCGGGCGAAGGCCGGGTTGCTCTTGGCCGCCTCAAAGGCCGTCGACGTCGCCGGCAGGGTCTGGAAATCGCGCGGCGCGAAGGCGGCGCGGATGCGGGCGAGTTCGGTGTCCGGCAGGTCGACCCTGGCCTTGTCGCTCGTTTCCCATTCCTCATCGACCTCGCGGGCGAAGCCCTCGGGCCCAAGGCTGGCCACCAGCACCTTGATGCGCGCCTTCCAGATGTTGTCGCGCCGGCCATGGCGGTTGTAGACGCGCAAGATGGCCTGCAGGTAAGACAGCAGGTGGCGCACCGGCAGGTGCTTGCGGATGGTCGAGCCCAGATAAGGCGTGCGTCCCAGCCCGCCGCCGACCATGACCTCGAAGGCCAGTTCGCCGTCGCCGTTGCGGTGCAGCCGCAGGCCGATGTCATAGACCTTGGTCGCCGCCCGGTCGGACGGCGATGCGGTCACCGCGATCTTGAACTTGCGCGGCAGGAAGGAGAATTCCGGGTGGAAGGTCGACCACTGACGGATCGCCTCGGCCCAGATGCGCGGGTCGTCCGCCTCGTCGGCGGTGGCGCCGGCGTGCGGGTCGGCGGTGATGTTGCGGATATCGTTGCCGCTGGTCTGGATCGCGTGCATCCCCACCTCGGCCAGATGCTCCAGAATATCGGGCGCGTCCTTCAGCTTGATCCAGTGCAGCTGCAGGTTGGTGCGGGTGGTGAAGTGGCCATAGCCCTTGTCGTAGGTCCCGGCGATGAAGGCCAGCTTGCGCAGCTGCGCCGAATTCAGCGCCCCATAGGGGATGGCGATCCGCAGCATGTAGGCGTGCAGCTGCAGATAGAGGCCGTTCATCAGCCGGATGCGCTTGAACTGGTCCTCGGTCAGCTCGCCGGCGAGCCTGCGGGCGCACTGCTCGCGGAACTCCTGGACCCGGTCGGCCAGCATTTCCTTGTCGATGGCGTCGTAGCGATACATGGTTCTGACGCCTCCTCTACTTGCGCCTGATCAATTCGATCCGGCCCTTGGACCGGGCCGCGCCGTGGGCGTGCAGCAGCGCTTCGATCGCCTCGCCGCCCTCGGTCTTCTTGCCATGCTCGGGCTTGTTGGTCGGCCCAAGCGCCCGCACCCGCTCGCGGAAGCTCAAGGGCGCGTAGCCGTTGTCGGACGGGATCACGTCGATCAGGTAGGGATCGACCACCACGGTCAGCTCGGTCTTGGCGTGCGCCTCGGCGGCCAGCGCCGCCTGGTCGTCTTCGAACAGGTCGGCGTCGGCGAACCTGGGCACCCAGCGGTCGCCGCTGGCGAAGACGGCCTCGCCGTCGTCGAGCCGATTGCCGGTCAGCGCCTTCATGATTGCACCCGCGCGGCGGCCAGATCGGCGATCTCGCCGGAGACGATGGGCGACGTGACGGCCAGGGCCGCCACCTCGCCTATGATCAGCAGCGCCGGGCCCTCGAGGCCTTGGACAGCGTCGCTTAACTGGCCGAGTGTGCTGAGAATGCGCCGCTCGTTGGCCACGCTGGCGTTCTCGACCACCAGCACCGGCGTCGAGGCCGACCGTCCGGCGCCGACCAGCCGCGCGGCGATGCCGGGCGCGGTCGAAAGGCCCATATAGACCACCACGGTCTGGTTGGTTTTGGCCAGCGACGCCCAGTCCAGATCGGGCTCGCCGCCGCTGGCCGCATGGCCGGTGACAAAGATGGCCGCCTGGGCGAGGCCGCGATGGGTCAGCGCCACGCCCGCGCCCGCCGCCGCGGCCAACGCCGCGGTGACGCCCGGAACCACGTGGGTCTCGACGCCGGCGGCGCGCAGGGTCTGCAGTTCCTCGCCGCCGCGGCCGAACAGGAAGGGATCGCCGCCTTTCAACCGCACCACGCTCAGGCCCTCG
>CALAEG010000128.1 GCA_937890965.1 uncultured Caulobacteraceae bacterium
GGCCAGCGCCGTCGTGGCGAACATGCTGGTGGCGAGGAGCGAAGCGCGGCTGCGGGTGAACGAGCGGCTGATAAGCGACATAGAGTTTCCTCAGAGTTTCTTGCAGGCGCGGACGCGCCGTGTTTCGCCGGCAATGCCGGTTATGCCGGTTATGCCGGTTATGCCGGTTATGCCGGTTATGCCGGTTATGCCTCCCGTCTAGGGTTAGTCGAACCGGCCGTCCAGGACGTGAACGGCGTTTAGTCACCAATCGCGACCCGCCGTGCACAGACGGCTGCGGGTTGTTGCCAAATAAGCACAGATGGATCGGGGCCCTTCCGGTCAAGCGTTTGAATTCGACGATGAAACGGTGAAGCTTGATCCGGTGGCGGCGGCTCCGAGGGAGCC
This sequence comes from uncultured Caulobacteraceae bacterium, assembly GCA_937890965.1. Taxonomy (GTDB): domain Bacteria; phylum Pseudomonadota; class Alphaproteobacteria; order Caulobacterales; family Caulobacteraceae; genus Poindextera. The sequence goes on from CALAEG010000128.1 coordinate 388, forward strand.
GCCGCCAAGCGCGAGCTTCTTCCACCTACCCGCGATGGGAGAGCGTCGCTCGGCTGCTGACCCGCCAGCCGCCGCGCATTTCGTCTGGCCGCCAGTTGACGCCGCGCCTAGCCGCGCGCGGAGATGCCGCCGTCGACGGTGAAGATCACCCCGCTGGTATAGGCCGAGCGGTCCGAGGCCAGATAGGCCATCAGATCGGCGATCTCGCGCGGCTTGGCGGCGCGGCCGAGCGGGAAGCGCGCCATCATCTCCGCATAGCGGTCTTCGTCGCCGAACCGGGCCTGGGCCTGGCGCTTCATCAGCGAAACGATGCGGTCGGTCTCCACCGGCCCGGGATTGATCCCCACCACACGGATGCCGTCCTCCAGGCTGCGGCCGCCGAGCGCGCGGGTGAAGGTCATCAGGGCGGCGTTGCCGACGGCGCCGGCGATATAGTTGGCGTCGAAGCGTTCGCCGGCCGAGCCGATGTCGTTGATGATCACGCCGTGGCGGCGCGCCTTCATCGTCGCATAGACCTTCCGCGTCAGATTGATGTAGCCGAACACCTTCAGCTCCCAGGCGTGGCGCCAGGTCGCCTCGTCGACTGCCTCCAGTGAGCCGCCCGGCACGTCGCCAGCGTTGTTGACCAGGATGTCGGCCTCGGCCGCCGCCACAGCCAGCAGGTCGATGGCGGCCGTCTCACGCAGGTCGACGGCATGCACCACCACGCTCACCCCATGCTCGGCGGTCAGGCGCTGGGCGAGCGCCTCGAGCGCCGCCTCGCCCCTGGCGGCCAGATGCAGGTCGCAGCCCTCCTCGGCGAAGACGCTCGCCGCGGCGGCGCCGATGCCCTTGGAAGCGCCGGTGATGAGCACGGTCTTGCCGCGAAGATGCAGGTCCATGGTCGGCTCCGCTAGAACTGATCTGACGAGATACCCCGCCTTTCCGGCGGCGCCCATCGCGCCTCAGTCCATCTTCGCCGCGAGCGCCATGGCCGCAAGCTCCAGACGGCGAAGCAGGCCGTGGGCGGTCTCGAGTTCGGGCGGGCTGAAGGCTTCCAGCAACCGCGCCTCATAGGCCAGGGCGGACGGCGCGACCTCGGCGTAGAGCGCCTGGCCCTCGCCGGTCAGGCCAAGACGATGGGAGCGGCCGTCCGCCGCGTTGGGGCTGCGCGAGATCAGTTTCCGCTCGCCGAGCGCGGTCGCCGCGCGGCTGACGGTGACCTTGTCCATGCGCGTGCGCGCGCAGAGCGCCTGCTGGGTCGACGGGCCGTCCTCGCCAAGCACCGCGACCAGCCGCCACTGGGGTATGCTCAGGCCGAACCGGGCGTGATAGGCGCCGGCGATCAGGTCAGAGACCGCATTGGCGGCGACCGAAAGCCGATAGGGCAGGTAGTCGTCCAGCGTCAGGCCGGCCGCCGCCCGCTTCATTGGGCGGCGGTCTTCCAGCTGTCGACGTAAGCCGTGTTCTCGACCGAGGCCGCGCCCGGGCCGACGTCCAGCGGGTCGCGGGCGTCGATCATCACCGCATATTCGTCGGTCTCAGCCTTCGGCTGCACCAGCATCCGCGACAGCGCCTTGGGGTGCGGGCCGTGGGTGAAGCCGGAGGGGTGGAAGGTCATCATCCCGGCCTCGATCTGGTCGCGGCTGAAGAAGTCGCCTTCGTGGTAGAAGATGACCTCGTCATAGTCGTCGTTGTTGTGGAAGAATGGCACCTTGATCGCGCCCGGATCGGTCTCGAACGGCCGGGGCGCGAAGGTGCAGACCACGAACCGGTCGCTGACGAAGGTGGTGTGGGCCGAGGGCGGCAGGTGGTAGCGGGCGCTGACCACCGGGCGGATGTCGCGGACGTTCAGCCGCACCGGCGCCAGGTCGCCGTGCCAGCCGACCGCGTCCAGCGGGTTATAGGGAAAGGTCGCCACCGAGACCTGGCCGCGCTTCTTGATCTCTACACGGAATTCGCCCGCCAGGTCCTGGTGGACCCGGAAGGCCTCGTCCATGGAGGGCGTGTCCAGCATGGCCGGGTCGAACACCGCATGCGCCCCCAGCGTGCCCCGGTCGGGCAGGCTGAAATGGGCATTGGTCGCCTCGATGACCAGGGCCGCGGTCGCCGCGGTCGGCGCCAGTCGCCACATCGTCCCGCGCGGCAGGTAGAGATAGTCGCCGGGGGCATAGACCAGCCGGCCGTAGTCGCAGAAGAGGTCGCCCTCGCCCTGGTGCACGAAGATCAGCAGATCGCCGTCGGCGTCCCGGGCCAGGGCCGGCATGGGCTGGACGAGCTTCCAAAAGCGCATCTCGCAGGCGGCGTTGCTCAGCACCAGCGGCGCATCCCAGGGCGACTCCGCCGGCGCGTTCAGCGCCGCCAGGTCGAAGGCGCGGGGCCGAAGCGGGCCTTCGAAGGCGGTCCAGCCGGTGGGTGGCCGGCGATGATAGAAGAAGGCGGCCGGGCCGAAGAAGCCCTCCTTGGAAACCTCGCGCTCATAGGTGCCCTCGGGCAGGTCGGCATGGGCCTGGCGTGAATGGCGGCCCTGGGCGCCGCGCACCGGGATCCAGTTTTTCTTGGTCATGACCGGCGGCCTCAGGATTTCGCCGCAATGCCGGGCAGCACGCCGCGGCGGACCTGGTCGGCCTCGATGGATTCGAAGAGGGCCTTGAAATTGCCCTCGCCGAAGCCCTCGTTGCCACGCCGCTCGATCAACTCGAAAAAGATCGGCCCGATCATGTTTTCGGTGAAGATCTGCAACAGCAGGCCCTGGCCTTCGGCCGGGGCGCCATCGACCAGGATGCGGTCGGCCTGCAGCCGCTGCAGGTCCTGCTCATGCCCAGGCAGCCGGGCGTCGAGCTGCTCGTAATAGGTCGAGGGGGTGTCCTGGAAGACCACGCCGCGGGCACCCATGGCCTCGACTGTTGCGAAGATGTCTTCGGTTGCGAAGGCCAGATGCTGGATGCCCTCGCCGCCATAGTCCTTGAGGAATTCCTCGATCTGGCTCTTGTCGTCGCGGCTCTCGTTCAGCGGAATGCGGATCTTGCCGTCGGGGCTGGTCATGGCCTTGGACAGAAGGCCGGTCTGCTGGCCCTCGATGTCGAAGTGACGGATTTCGCGGAAGTTGAAGATCTGCGCGTAGAAGTCGGCCCATCTGGCCATCTGGCCGCGATGGACGTTGTGGGTGAGATGGTCGAGAGCCTTGAGGCCCAGATCGTTGGCCGGCATGGCCGCCAGCGCGCCCTCGATCGGCAGGAAGTCGACATCGTAGATCTCGCGCGCGCCGTACCGATCGACCAGATAGAGGTTCGAGCCGCCGATCCCCTCGATCGCCGGGATGTTCAGTTCCATCGGCCCCACCGGCCCATGCACCGCCTTGGCGCCCCGCTCGACCGCCAAGGCCAGCGCCCTGGCCGCGTCCTTGACCCGGAAGGCCATGGCGTTGGCGGACGGGCCGTGGGCGGCGCGGAAGTCGGCCGGCTGGCCCGAGGGCTCCATGTTGAGGATCAGGTTGATGTCGCCCTGGCGCAGGTGCAGCACATTCTTCGACCGGTGCCGGCCGAGGACGGTGAAGCCCATCAGCTCGAACAGCGATTTCAGCCGGTCGGGCTCCGGGGCGGTGAACTCGACGAACTCAAAGCCGTCGGTGCCAAGCGGATTGTCGAACGCCATGACGCGTCCTCCTTGAACCCTCATAAACTAGGCCCGGGCAGATTTAGTTTCAAATGAAACCTTTTGCCGGCGCGGCCGGCCAAATCGGCCTATATTGACCGGATGGACGATCCCGAGGCGCCCTTCCCGGCCCAGCCACCGCCCGACGCGGCGGCGGACTGGACCGTTCCCCAGGCCTGGGCGGATTATTCCGCCGCCGAGCATGCGATGTGGGACCAGCTGTTCGCGCGGCAGACGGCCATCCTCGGCGACCGCGCGGCCCCGGCCTTGCTGCACGGCCTGGACATGCTCAGCCTCTCCAACGGCGGCATTCCGGACTTCGCCGAACTCTCCGAGCGCCTGAAAGCCCTGACCGGATGGACGGTCGCCGCCGTGCCCGGCCTGGTTCCGGACGAGGTCTTCTTTCGCCACCTGGCCAACCGCACCTTCGTGGCCGGGCGCTTCATCCGCACACCCGACCAGATCGACTATCTGCCGGAGCCGGACGTCTTCCACGACGTCTTCGGCCACGTGCCGCTGCTGTCCGATCCGGTGTTCGCCGACTTCATGCAGGCCTATGGCGAGGGCGGCCTTCGCTCGATCAAGTTCGGGGCCCTGCAGAGACTGGCCCGACTCTATTGGTACACGGTCGAATTCGGCCTGATCCGCGATGGCGCGGGCCTGAAAGTCTACGGCGCCGGCATCGTCTCCAGCCATGCGGAGTCCATCTTCGCCCTGGACGACCCCTCCCCCAACCGGATCGGCTTCGACCTGCGCCGGGTGATGCGCAGCCGCTATCGCATCGACGACTTTCAGCGGACCTATTTCGTCATCGACAGCTTCGAACACCTGTTACGCCAGACGCTGGAGACCGACTTCGCGCCGCTCTACCGCGAACTCGACACCATGCCCGACCTGGCCCCGGAGGTGGTGCTGGAGACCGACCGCGTCATCCATCGCGGAACCCAGGCGCATGCGAGCCCGCCAGACGCCACGTGAGCCTAGGCGGGTTGAGGAAAAGCGCGAAGCGGTTTTCCGCCCGCAACCCGCTCTAACCCTCAGGAATCGATCACGTTTATGATCGTGATCTAGGCCACCGAGCGATCGGCGAGACTTGCCGTTTCGTCCGCCGGCGCGCTGCTCAGGGCGAATTCAATGCCGGCGAGCAGCCGCTCGGGCGTGATCGGCTTGGCGATGTGATGATTGGCGCCGGCTTCCGCGGCCAGGGCGAGGTGTTCGTCCATGGCGTTGGCTGTGAACATCGCGATCGGCGTTGGCGGGCATCCCGCCTGAGCTTCGAGGTCGCGAATGGCGCGAGTGGCGGCGAGGCCGTCCATCACCGGCATCTGCATGTCCATCAGGATCAGGTCGAACAGACCGGGCCGAAAGATGTCGACGGCCTCCTGGCCGTCGTCGACGGTGGTCAGGGCGATCCCCGTCGGCTCCAGGATCAGCTGCACGACCCGCTGGTTGGTCGGATGGTCCTCGGCCAGCAGGATGCGGATCTTGCTTAAGTGGTCGGTCGAACCCGCCGCGCCATCGCCACGATCGGCGTCGCTGGCCAGCCGCGCGCGATAGTCGGCGATCGTCATCGACCGCATCATCGGGATCTCGACCGAGAAGACGCTGCCCTCGCCGGGTCGCGAACGCACCGTGATCTCTCCGCCCATCAGGTCGGTGAACTGCTTGCAAATGGCCAGTCCCAAGCCGGTGCCGCCGAACTGCCGCGAGATCGATCCATCGGCCTGGACAAACCGGCTGAACAGCCGGCTGGCGGTCTCCGCATCAAAGCCGATCCCGGAATCCGCGACGTCGATCCGCACCAGGGTCAGGTCTCGATCCGTGGTCGGATCGATCGCCGCGACGCTGACCGTGACCGCGCCGGATGAGGTGAACTTGATCGCGTTGGAGGCCAGATTGGAGACGATCTGCTTCAGGCGGACCGCGTCGCCCTCGAATATCCCCTCCGCCGATGGGGCATAGGCGACCTGGAACTTCAGGCCCTTTTCGTCAGTGCGCGGGCGCATCAGTTCCGCCGCGGACTCGATTTCACGGCGAAGGTCGAAGGGCGCGATCTGCAGCTGGAAATTGCCGGCCTCGAATTTGGCCTGGTCCAATATGTCGGACAAAATCTGTTCGAGCATGTGACCGGACGATTCAATCAGCGCCAGCATCTCCCGCTGATCCGGCGAAAGCTTGGTCGCCGCAAGGGCGCCGGCGACCCCGATAACGCCGTTGAGAGGTGTGCGGATTTCGTGGCTCATATTGGCGACGAAAACGCTCTTGGCGCTGTTGGCGCTCTCGGCCAGATCGCGTGCGGTCTCCAGCTCGTACTCCAGGGCCTTGCGCGCCGTAAGATCGATGGTTGTGCCGACGATTTTCCCGGGCCGTCCGGCCGGTGTGCGCGAAACCAGCCGCGCGCGAGAGAGCACCCACTTATAAGCGCCGTCCTTGCACCGCATCCGCTGTTCCACCGCGGTGTGCTCGGTTTCGCCCCGGAAGTGGGCGGCGAAGGCCTGCTCGACCTTCGCCACGTCGTCGGGGTGCACGAAGACGCGCCAGTCGGGAATCGGCGTCTCGACCTCGTCCAGCCCATAGCCCAGCATCGCCAGCCAGGTCGGGCTGACGCGAAATTCGCCGGCGATAAGGTCCGATTCGAAAAGCCCGTCGCCGGAGGCTTCGATGGCGATCGAGAGCTTTCGCTCAACGTCCGCGAATGCGACCTGGCGATCGGCCAGTTGGCGCAAGAGCGCGCCATGATCCAGCGAGAAGCGCCGTGAAGCAAAGGCGGCCAGCCCGAACAGGACTGGTATGATCGCGGACTTCCAGCTGAGGCCATAGGCCATCCACGGTCCGAGGATCGACACCGCGGCCACCGGGAACAGGGTCGCCAGCATCAGCTCACGGTTGGCGCTGGAGAAGACGAAGACGTTCAGGACCGACCCGCCGATCCAGGTCGCGGCGATGGCACGCCCACCGGAGAGCCATTGACCAGGCAGAGGAAGGCCACGCCTTGGAAAAGGGCTGAACTGAGCAGGTTGCAGAGCGCATAGGCCGCCGAGGCGCGATCTTCCCGCAGCCGAAGCACGGCGCGATCGAGCAGCGGGCCGATGGCCAGCTCCCAGACGACGATCAGCGCGATCCAGGCGACGGCCTGGATCCACGGCAGGACGAAGAGCGAAAGCGCCGCATAGACGACCGCGAAGGCGACCCGGTCGAACTGACCGTGCTGCGCCAGTTCGATCGCCGTGCGGACGTCGAACGCCGTCGCGGCCGCGGCCGGTTCCGCTCGAGATTTGGGTGGCGCCATGGGTCTTCCGCAACGAACCAGTGCGAACACCCTAGGCGCACACCACTTTGAGGTGCGTTAACGGCGCGGGCTTCGGCGGTCGCCGGTGAAGGCCTGGTGGAGCCGAGCGGAGTCGAACCCCTGAACGGCTTCCTGGGTAGCTGCTGTAAAATCAATCGCTTAGGCGGCGTGTGGCCGCACCAATTCCGGTTTGTGTAGCAGTCGTGTGTAGCAGAGCCAAGGGTCACCCGACGCATCGACGCGGCCCTGGACGCCCTCGCAGCGTGCCGCACCCGACTCCCTGACCTGCGCGACGTGTTCCGCCCCGGAGGGCCTGAGAGGGCCGCCCTAGACGATCTCCTGGCCGCCCTGGAGCGCAGGCACCTAGTTCGAAAGCCACCAGGCTGATTGCGACCGCGACTATCCGCCCCACGGGCCAGTCTGAAAGCCTGAACACTCTCGCCTCCCTCGGTCGCCCACTTAATCGTCTCCCCACCCCGTTGACTCGATATCCGTTGCACTTCAGGTCGAATTGCTGCGGGCTGTCAGCCAACGCTTTCTAGAAAGGCCCTACTAACTTCTCCGCCTCGATCAGCACGATCGTCGCCACAAGACCGATACCCAAGGCGATAGCTGTGGCGACGATCACGATCCATATACCGGTGATCCATTCTTTCAGATTTGCCATGGCATTCCGCAATCAACAGAACCTTGCGCATCACAATAACCCCCGCCTTTACATGTGCTGTTAGAGCGAGGTCCTTTAACAAGGGCTTGAGCAGGGCAGGCGGGAGAGAATATATCGCGCGTTGGAGACGTTTTTCGGCGTTCTGGTCCCTGTGGGCCGATCAGATGACGAGCAGGCTCTAGCGCGCTCCTGACGCTGTCTGCGATGCGTCGTCCGTGCGCGGACTTCTCTATCGCCAATGCCATGACCTTGAGGGGGGATGTGGTCTTCTGCCAATGTGGCAGTCGGTATCTGGTCATTTTCGAGTTGATTATTGACAGGACTAAAGGGTGGTCCGCGAGATAGCCCTGCTTCTCCGCTTCCCCTAAAATATCAACGTACTTTCGATCTTTTTGTGGCATCCGGCGAAGGGCCGGTTTCGCAGATTTGGACGCCTTCTCAACGCGGACTGCCGCCTTGTCGAACCGTCGTGCGCTGCGGGCACTGACCCGGCGGAAGGTCGCCCTTACCCGTGCGTCGTGTTCATCCATGACCTTGGCGGCTGTCACGCGCGCACTAGCGACCCCCTTCGGATCGGCGGCACCGCTCGCCGTGGCTTCCGTCAGTTCATCGCGATAGCGGCGTCGGTCCAGGGCATCGGCGTTCGCGGCCTTCTGGGCAGACGCCACCATTTTCCGGCGGAGGGCGGAGCGGCGGGGCGGATCGTCGATCTCGTCCAAGACGCTTTCGATCCGCCTCAGCTCGTCGGGGTGGAGTGGGACATTGACGGGCAACCTGTTCACCGGGCCTGAGGTACGAACCGGCGTCGGGTCTTCGCGGCGAGGAACTTGCGTTCATTTTTGAGACGATAGACGCTTGCCCGGCCGATCCCGAGACGCTTGGCGATCGCCGAGGCTCCCAGCCCTTCAGACTCCAAGGTGGCGATTGCGTCCGGATCGATGGTGGCCGGGCGGCCTTGATACTTGCCTTCGGACTTAGCCTTGGCGATGCCGTCCGCCTGCCGTTCTTTCCTGATATCGGTTTCAAATTCGGCGAACGACGCCAGGATGTTCAGGAGCAGGCGGCCGTCGCTCCGCGTTGTATCGATTGCCCCCTGTTGAAGGCAGCGGAAGCCGACACCCTTGGCTGAGAGCCTATCGATGATCTTCCTGAGATCGATTATCGACCTGGCGAGGCGATCGAGCCGGCTCACCACCAGCACGTCACCGTCGCGGACCCAATCGAGCGCTTCGGCGAGCTGGTCGCGACCGTCCGTCGTGGTCCCACTCATCTTCTCCGCAAAGACCTTTTCGCAGCCCGCCGCATTGAGCTGATCAAGCTGCACGTCGAGCGACTGCCCGACGCTCGACACCCGCGCATAACCAACCATCGCCATAAGGGTCACCTGTCTCGTTAGGCTCTAGACCCCCCATACATATCGTCTCGGAATATCCGGGTCAACCCAAATGAGACGCCGAGACCGCCTCGCCGCGCTGCCTTGCCGGGGTATACCTTATGGGACAGCCGGGGCACGGCGTCGGAGCGGGCGCAACAACCGCCCGGCAGGACTGAGCGAGCATATCGTCGTCCTGTAGCGCCTGAGTTAGTCGTCTGTGAACGGCTCCTCGCCGTCCGCGATCATCTCAGCAAGCCCGAAGTTTGCCTGCTTATATAAATGTATGTTTATCCTGGCCGCCGCAGCTGATGCCGGGCTATTGATCGACCCGGGAAGACCACCAGCAGTCG